>NZ_CAHJWX010000336.1 GCF_903643065.1 Sphingomonas bacterium
CCCGGGCCAGGATCGCCGCCGCGCAGGTGCGGCGCGCGGCGGCGCAGGCGAGCGCGGCGGAACCGTGCCGGATGGCGGACGGCACGCGGATCGAGGTCTTTGCTAACCTCGCCTCGCTCGTCGACGCCGATGCGGCGATGGCGGCGGGAGCGGAAGGCTGTGGCCTGCTGCGCACCGAACTCCTGTTCCTCGATCGCGACGATCCGCCCGACGAGGCCGAGCAGCTTGCCCTGTACGCGGCCATCGCGGCGCGGCTGGAGGGAAGGCCGCTCATCGTCCGCACCCTCGACATCGGCGGCGACAAGCCGGTGCGCTACCTGCCGATGCCGGCCGAGGAGAACCCGGCGCTGGGGCTGCGCGGCATCCGCGTCGGGCTGCGCCATCCCGAGCTGCTCGATCCGCAGCTGCGCGCGATCCTGCGCGTATCGCCGCCCGGCCAGTGCCGCATCCTGGTGCCGATGGTCGCAAGCCTGGACGAACTGGTCGAGGTCCGCCGCCGCGTCGACCGGGCGGCGCAGGCCATCGGCCGCGCCGAGCCCGTGCGGATCGGCGTGATGATCGAGACCCCCGCCGCCGCGATCGCCGCCGACGTGCTGGCGCGGTCCGCCGACTTCTTCGCGATCGGCACCAACGACCTCGCGCAATATACGCTGGCGATGGATCGCGGAAACCCGTCGGTCGCGCCGGAGGTCGACGCGCTCCACCCCGCCGTGCTGCGCATGATCGAGGTGGCCGCGCGCGCGGCCGCCGCCGGCAAGCGCCCGGTCGGGGTATGCGGCGCCCTTGCCTCCGACCTCGCCGCCGCGCCGATCCTGATCGGGCTGGGCGTGACCGAGCTGTCGGCCGTGCCGGGGATCGTTCCCGAACTGAAGGCGCTGGTGCGCTCGCTGACGGGCGCGCGGTGCGCCGACCTCGCCGCCTCGGCGCTGCGCCAGTCCTCGGCCGGCGCGGTGCGCGCCCTCGCCGCCAGAGCTCGTCCGTGAAGCGCCCGTCCGCAATGCGACCCCGTTTTCCGTCCGGCGCCCTCCAGGGGCTCGGCCGGGCGCTGATGCTGCCGATCGCGGTGCTGCCGATCGCCGGGTTGCTGCTCCGGCTCGGCCAGCCCGACCTGCTCGGCATCCCGTTCGTCGCGTCCGCCGGCGATGCGATCTTCCAGAACCTCGGCCTGCTCTTCGCGATCGGCGTCGCGGTGGGGTTCGCGCGCGACGGCAACGGCGCCGCGGCGCTCGCAGGCGCGGTGTGCTTCCTTGTCGCCACCAACGGCGCGCAGGCGCTGCTCCATCCGCCGGCCGACATCGGCGCCGGACTGCCGCCCGCCGCCGTGACGGTGGTCCTGGCCGCCTATCGCCAGGCGGCGCTCGCCAGGCTTAGCGTCCCGCTGGGCACGATCTCGGGGCTGATCGCGGGGGCGTCCTACAACCGGTTCGGCGCGATCGCGCTGCCCGAATACCTCGCCTTCTTCGGCGGACGACGGTTCGTGCCGATCGTGAGCGGGCTGGCGGGCCTGGCGCTGGCGCTCGCCTTCGGGCTCGGCTGGGGCGGGCTGAACAGGGGCATCGACGCGCTGAGCCATGCCCTTGTCGCCGCCGGGCCGTTCGGGCTGTTCGTCTATGGCGTGCTCAACCGGCTGCTGCTCGTGACCGGGCTGCACCACATCCTCAACAACATCGTCTGGTTCGTGGTGGGCGATTTCCACGGCGCGACCGGCGACCTCAACCGCTTCTTCGCCGGCGACCCGAGGGCGGGCGCGTTCATGAGCGGTTTCTTCCCGGTGATGATCTTCGGCCTGCCGGCCGGCTGTCTGGCCATGTACCGCAGCGCCCGGCCCGAGCGTCGCGCCGAGACCGGCGGGATGCTGCTCAGCCTGGCGCTGACCGCGATGCTGACCGGCGTGACCGAGCCGATCGAGTTCACCTTCATGTTCCTGGCGCCGGTGCTGTACGGCATCCACGCGCTGCTGACCGGCGCGGCGATGGCGCTGATGGACGTGCTGCACGTCAGGCTGGGCTTCGGCTTCTCGGCGGGACTGCTCGATTACCTCCTCAACTATGGCCGGGCGACGCGGCCGCTGCTGCTGCTGCCGGTGGGGGCGGTCTATGCCATCGCCTATTACGGCCTGTTCCGGTTCGTCATCGTCCGTTTCGACCTGGCCACGCCCGGACGTGAGCGGGTGCCCGCCGGCACGCCGGCCGCCCGCGCTCCGGCGACAGGCTCGCGCGCCCGGCAGTTCGTCGAGGCGCTCGGCGGCCGCGCCAACCTCCTGTCGATCGACGCCTGCACGACCCGCCTTCGGCTGGTCGTCGAGAACCAGGCGGCGGTGGACGACGCCTTGCTGAAGCGGCTGGGCGCGCGCGGCGTCATGCGACCCTCCACCCGCGACCTGCAGGTGGTCATCGGCCCGACGGCCGATCAGCTCGCCCGCGAGATGCGGGAAGCCGACCTCCCGGACGGACCGGAGGCGACCGCCCGCGACCTGCTCGCCGCCCTTGGTGGCCGCGCGAACGTGCGAGCCGTCACCGCCCTGTCGAGCCGCCTGCTCGTGACGGCGATCGAGGCCGGAGCGGTCGATCCGGTCCGGTTGGACGCAGCCGCGCGCGGCGCGGTGGAGGCAGGGGTGGGGTGCTGGCAGATCGTCGTCGGACCCGGAGCCGAGGAGATGGTCGGGACCATGGGCTTCTGACCCGAAGGCCGAGAGAGGATCTGGCCTGGACGCCGTCGCTGCCCAGTACCCATGCCAGTACCCATGCCCATGCCGCGCACGATGCTGTACGGGGCCACGCAAGTCGTTCTTGCCCGGAGCCGTCGTCATTCCATCGATCCCCAGGGCCATGGCCCCCGCCGATCCGGCGCCGCCGGTGAACGCCCGGCGTGTTCCGGGCGACGCGATGGCCGTCGCCTGTGTCGCCGCGTCGCTGCTGGTCTGCGGCGGGCTGCTCGCCTATGGCGCCGGGCGGGGGGCGGACCTCACCGACGAGATCTTCTATCTCGTCTGGACGCGCGATCCCGACGCCCATGCGCTCACCTACCAGCCGTTCGGCTATCTGCTGCACCCGCTGCTCGGGCTGGTCGACGGCGACCTGCGATCCTATCGGCTGGGGGGGTTCGCCATCGCGGCGGGAGCGGGCGCCCTGCTTGGGTCCTCGGTCCCGGCCGCGAGACGGGGCGCGCCCCTGCTGCCGCTCCACGGCGCCCTTGCCGCACTGACGATCTTCTTCCCGTGGATCATCACCCCCAGCTACAATTCGGCGGCGAACGTCGGCGCGATGCTGGCGATCGCCGGTGTCCTGAACGTCCGGGCGGGACGCCGCGTGCCGGGCGCGATCGAGGCGGCGGCGGGGCTGTGCCTCGCGGCGGTGCTGGGCGAGCGCGGCTGGCGGTATCTGTCGGCACGGTGGTTGGCGCTGTGA
>NZ_CAHJWX010000337.1 GCF_903643065.1 Sphingomonas bacterium
TCCCGAGCCGGTGGTCCCGGTCGGCCCATCGCCGCCGTCGTCTCCGCCTGCGGCCGCCGCGCCCGACCTGCAACGGGTGCTGGCGCAGATCGCCGCCGCCGCCGGGCTCGATCCGGAACAGCTCAAACAGCCCGGGCCCGCCACGCTGGACCGGATCGGTCGCGCGCTGCGCGGCATGGTCGCGGGCATCGTCGTCATGGTCGAGGCGCGCGCGCGCGCCAAATCGCAGATGGGAGCCGAGCAGACCGGGCTCGAGTTCGACGGCAACAATCCCATCAAGTTCGCGCGCACGCCCGAACAGGCGCTGGCGCAGCTGATCAACCCGACCGAACGCGGCTTCATGCCGGCCGAGCGCGCGATCGAGGACGCCTATTTCGACCTTCAATCCCATCAGATGGCGACGTTGAAGGCGATGCAGGGCGCGTTGCGCGCAACGCTGGACCGGTTCTCGCCCACCGCGATCCGCAAGCGCGCGGAAACCGGTGGCTTCATGTCCCGCCTCCTCCCCAATGGCCGCGAGGCGACGTTGTGGGCCACGTACGAGAAGGAGTTCTCCGGCGTCGCGCACGGTTCGGACGAGGCGTTCATGGACGTCTTCGCCAAGGAGTTCCGCCAGGCGTACGACGCACAGGCGCGAGACCGCAACCGCAGCTGACTAAGACGCCGACAGGGTCGGCTACGGCTTCATCTCGTCCACCGATTTCGCCCAGACCATGTCCGCCTGCCAGCCCTGCGCGGCCGCGGCGGAGACGAACTTGTTGAGCCAGTCCGGCCCGCGATCGCCGAGACCCGGCGCGACCAGCTCCTTGTCGAATGGGCCCTTGCCGGTCAGCAGCAGATAGCCCGACCAGCCCTCGTGATCGACGACGATCTGCATGCGAAAGGCGTCGTTCGGGTCCTTGGTGATCGGCACCCCGTTCGTATTGGGGATCGCATCGAACACCTTGCGGCTCGGCACCACCTGCGTGATCGCGCCGGAGGGCTCGATGCCCGCCAGCGTGAAATCGAGCTTGGGATCGCCCAGCTTGATCGCGATGATCTCGTTGGCGGCGAGTTTGCCTGCTTCTTCCGCTCCTTGCGGCTGCGTCGCCATCTCGAACTTGTGCTGCGCGGTGGTGAGGCGCTTGCCGTCGGTCGCGCGGATCTGGCGATAGGCATCCAGCGCCGCGCAGCCCGATTGCGTGATCGGCGACACCGCCTCGAAATTGATGTCGGCGTTGGTCACCCTCTGCGCGGCCAGCGCCTGGCCGATCTGGTTCTGCGCCGCCGCCGGATCGCCGGCGACGCCGGTCAGCGCCACCGCGATGCGATCACCCGCCTTTTCGACCTTGGCGATGTCGAGCCAGGTACAGCCCACCGACGGCAGGTTGGCGTTGACGGTCGCGCGCGTGACATCGATCGGATCACGCGACGCGGCCACGATTCCGCCGCCGCCCGCCTGCTTGCCGTGCCCGCCGCCCAGGATGAGGAACCCGGCCACCGCCGCCGCGAGCAACGCCCCGCCGGCGCCGACCAGCAAGCCGACCCGGCTGCCCTTCGCCGACGGCACCACCACCTCGGCGAGCTTGGGCTCCAGCTCGGTCAGCACCTCGTCCATCGAGCGCAGCCGCTGGGCCGGGTTGGACGCCAACATCCGGGCGAGCACCGGCCGGATCTCGTCGGGCACCGCCGACAGGTCGGGCCCCGCGCGCCGCTTGTCGACCGCGTCGACCAGGCTGCCGCCCATCTGCACGTTCTTGCCCAGCGCCACCGCCAATATCACCAGCGCCAGGCTGTACACATCGGTCCAAGGACCGACCTCGCGGCCGAAATCGCCGAGCTGCTCGGGCGCGACATAGTTGAGCTTGCCCGCGAAGCCCTCGCCGACGATCGTCTTCGAGCCCGGGTCCAGGTCCTTGGCGATGCCGAAGTCGATCACCTTGGCGCGGCCCAGCTCGCCGCCTTCGAGGATGACATTGTCGGGGCTCATGTCGCGGTGGATCGCGCCCAGCTGATGCGCGACGCGCAGCCCCGACGCGAGCCGGCGCAGCAGCAGCGCGAGGTCGGCGGCCGAAGGTTGCTGCTTGCCCAGCGCGTCGGCCAGGTTCACGCCGTCGACGAACTCGGTGACGATATAGAGCACGCCCAGCTGCGGTTCCTGGGCGAGCACGCGATAGTTGACGAGCGCCTCGTGGTTCAGCCGCGTCAACGTGCGGGCTTCCTTGCGGAACATGCCGATCACGTTCGGATCGGCGGCGAGCTGCGGCAGCATGACCTTGATCGCGACGCGCTCGTCCGTGTTGATATTCACGCCTTCGAACACCTCCCCCATGCCGCCACGCGCGAGGAAGCGCTTCACCTCGAAGATGTGGTTGAGCACGTCGCCGACCTGGATGCCCTGCCCCACCTCGCGCGGCGCGAACTGGGTGGAGAAGCCGCCGGTGGTGGCCTGATAGCTCCGCTCGGGCCGCGCTGGTGGGGCGGCCGGCGGCGAGGCCGGCGCGGAGGCGCCGTCCCGGCCAGGCATGAACACGGTGCGGGGCTCGTCAGCCGGCTGATCGTCGTCGCTCATCGCGTCACCATGGAGTCGGACTGGAGTTGTAGGCTGGTCGTGGGCTGCACGTCGACGGCGACCACCGTGACATTGTCCGGCGCGCCGCGATCGAGTGTCAGCTTGATCATGCGAGCGACACGCTGTTCGGGGTCGGCTTCGGCCATCAGCTGCTCGATATCCGATCTTTCCAGGCGCGCGGTGAGGCCGTCGGAGCAAAGGAGGAACGTGTCGCCACCCTCGGTCTCGTCGGCGATCACGTCGACCTCCACCGTGTCGCGTACTCCCATGGCGCGGGCCAGGATGTGGCTCATCGGGTGGCCTTCGGCGTCCTCGGGGGAGAGCAGGCCGCGATCGACCATCTCCTGCACCTGCGTGTGGTCGTGGCTGATCTGGATCAGCTCGCCGTCGCGGCGCAGATAGGCGCGGCTGTCGCCCACCCACAGCACCGCGAAGCGTCCGTCGCGCACGAGCAGCGCGACGGCGGTCGACCCCATCTGAAGCCCCCGTCCCTCCGCCTCGGCGAAGATGATGGCGTTGGCGCGGTGCAGCGCGTCCGCGACCGCGAGGCTGGCGGCGTCGAAGTCGGCCGGCAGCGACACCGCCCGCAGCGTATCGGCGATGCAGGCGGACGCCCACTCGCCGTTCTCGTGCCCGCCCATGCCATCGGCGACGAGGAACAACCCGTCGGCGGGACGGACGCAGAACGCATCCTCGTTGTTGGCGCGCACGCATCCCTCATGCGTCAGCGCGGCGTGCTCGATCCTGGTCATGTGTTGAGCGATCCCTCGCCCGGCGCCGATCGCGTCAGCACCGTGGCCATCAGCCCGGCCGGCCGGGCGC
>NZ_CAHJWX010000338.1 GCF_903643065.1 Sphingomonas bacterium
CGTCGCGGTGGTCGCCGTCCTTTCCATACGCGGGAGTCGCACGGCGAGGGATGTGTCAGACCGCGACGTGCTGGCGGACGCCCGGTGAGCGAAGCCGGGATCGCGCTGCCCGGGCAAGCCGACCAACCCTGGACGCGTCGGCAGGAACCGGCTGTTCGCCGGGACACGTGACCGAAAGAAGTCGCACCGAGACCTCGGACGGGCTTGGCTTACGCCGACCCGCCGGCCGGGCTTGCGCCGTCTCCGGGTTAGCTGGCGCTAACCCGGTGCGGCTTAGCCCATAATCTCCTGTTCCAGCTTCTTGGCCATTTCCTCGATATTCTCCGGCGGCCAGCCCGGGATCTCCATCCCCAGCCGCAGCCCCATCGAGGACAGCACTTCCTTGATCTCGTTCAACGACTTGCGCCCGAAGTTCGGGGTGCGCAGCATCTCGGCCTCCGTCTTGCCGACCAGGTCGCCGATATAGATGATGTTGTCGTTCTTGAGGCAGTTGGCCGAGCGCACCGACAGCTCCAGCTCGTCCACCTTCTTGAGCAGGTAGCGGTTGATCTGCTGCGTGTCGCCGATCGGCTCGTTGGCCGCGACGGGCGCGATCGCCTGGCCGACGGGCGCGGACGCGCGCGGCAGCGCGCCCTCGTCGAACTGGACGAACAGCGCCAGCTGGTCCTGCAGGATGCGCCCCGCATAGCCCACCGCGTCGTCCGGCGTGACGGTGCCGTCGGTCTCCACCGTCAGCGTCAGCTTGTCATAGTCCAGGTCCTGGCCGACGCGGGTCGGATCGACCTTGTACGACACCTGGCGCACCGGCGAGTAGAGCGCGTCGACCGGGATCAGGCCGATCGGCGCGTCGGCCGGGCGGTTGGCGACGGCGGGAACATAGCCCTTCCCGATATCGGCGGTCAGCTCCATGTTGAGCGTCGCGCCCTCGTCCAGGTGACACAGGACCAGGTCCTTGTTCATCACCTCGATGTCGCCGGAGACGGCGATGTCGCCGGCCTTGACGGTGGCGGGGCCGGTGGCGGCGAGCTGGAGCCGCTTGGGCCCCTCGCCCTGCATCCGCAGCGCGATCTGCTTCACGTTGAGCACGATGTCGGTCACGTCCTCGCGCACGCCGGTGAGCGACGAGAACTCGTGGAGCACGTTTTCGATCTTGATGGAGGTGACGGCCGCGCCCTGCAGCGAGGAGAGCAGCACGCGGCGCAGCGCGTTGCCCAGCGTCAGCCCGAAGCCGCGCTCCAGCGGCTCGGCGACGAAGGTCGCGCGCCGCTTGCCATCACCGCCCGCCTTCTTCTCCAGCGCGGTCGGCTTCTTGAGTTCTTGCCAGTTCTTTGCATTGACGGCCAAGGTTCGGGTCCCCGGGTTGGGCCGGAACGTGGGGGGTCCGGCCGGGTCAGTAAGGGCACCGGCGCGTCCGCCGGCACCGACAGGTAACTAGACGCGCCGCCGCTTGGACGGGCGCACGCCGTTGTGCGGGATGGAGGTCACGTCGCGGATGGAGGTGATCTGGAAGCCCACCGCCTGGAGCGCGCGCAAGGCCGATTCGCGGCCGGAGCCCGGGCCCTTGACCTCGACCTCCAGCGTGCGGACGCCATGCTCGGCGGCCTTCTTCCCCGCGTCCTCCGCAGCGACCTGCGCCGCATAGGGAGTCGACTTGCGCGAGCCCTTGAAGCCCATCATGCCCGCGGATGACCAGCTGATGGCGTTGCCCTGTGCATCGGTGATGGTGATCAACGTATTGTTGAAAGACGCATTAACATGCGCCACACCGGCAGTAATATTCTTGCGTTCACGGCGCTTGATGCGCTGGGGGGCCTGAGCCATGCTGGCGGTCCTGCTCTGATACGGTCGAGGTCGGGGCGAAAAGTCGCAAAGGTCGCGCCTACGCGCATGGGCGCGTGAGGTGCGTCCCCTTACTTCTTCTTGCCGGCGATCGGCTTGGCCTTGCCCTTGCGGGTGCGCGCGTTGGTGTGCGTGCGCTGGCCGCGCACCGGGAGACCGCGACGATGACGCAGGCCACGATAGCAGGCCAGGTCCATCAACCGCTTGATGTTCATCGCCGTCTCGCGACGCAGATCACCCTCCACCGTATGATCAGCGTCGATCGCCTCGCGGATCTGGAGGACTTCCTGATCCGTCAGGTCCTGCACGCGCCGATCGGGCGTGATCGACAGTTTGTCCGTGATCTGCTGGGCCTTGGACGGGCCGATGCCGTGGATATATTGTAGCGCGATCAACACGCGCTTGTTGGTCGGGATATTGACACCCGCGATACGTGCCATGCTGCTTGATCTCCTAGCTCCACGGGCCCCGCATGGCGGCGCGGCCCATCTCGACGCATTGCTCGTCCGAAACACATAAGCCCGACGAGCGCACGGGAGCGCCGCCGGAAGCGGTTATCATCGGGAAAAATCGAATTAAGCGCGACCGGGTTCACTGTCAACCGCCGCCCGGAACCAGGCGGGCGGCAAAACGTGTGTTTGACGGCAAGCGATCAAGCCCAGACGTTCACCACCGTCACGAGATCAGCGATCGCGCCGTTGCGCGCGATGTAGGTGCCGTTGTTCCATTGCTCGCTGAGGCTGCCTTCGCCGGGATCGAGGTACACGATGCGGCCATTCCTGGCTTGCCTCGCGGCGCAGATGAAGTGGCCGCCATTGGGCGCGGGCCGCCACAGGAACAGCCCGATCACCGCCTTGCGCGGCCCCAGATTGTTGATGTTGATGATCTTGGCGTCGATTGCATTCGCTTTCAAACCCTCATTCTGCAGCCCCTTGGCGACTTGAGAGGCATAGAGCCCAAACGCGCCGAACGTATTGGCCATGCTGTCCTGGTTGTTGGGGAGATCGTTTCGGAAACACATGCCGAGATGATTGCCGCCGGTCGCCGTCATCATCTGCTTGACCGCGCCGGCGAAGACCCGCTGCGCCAGCGGCCATTCGTCCTCGTCAATACATTGCTGCTTCACCAGCCCGCGCGCCATCCAGATGCTGGCGACGCCGCACGAGCTCGGCTGCTCCTGCTGCCACACCTCTAAGCCGACACCGTCGGTGTCCCTGGCGACCCTTACTCCCATCGTTGCCCCCTCGCCTCCATGCCGGCCAGCGCAATGCGGCCCGCCCCTCCATACGGCGAATGAGCGCAGTTCCGGCCCTCCGCTGCCTATCTGGCGGGCAGCACGATCCGCGCCACCAGGCCCGGCGCGTTGTCCGCCAGGTCGAGACGGCCGCCATGCAATCGGGCCACCGCGTCGACCAGCGCGAGACCCAGCCCCGCCCCCGGCGCCGAGCGCGCCGCGTCAAGTCGGCCGAACCGCGCGCGAGCACGGGCGCGATCGGCTTGCGCGATGCCCGGCCCACGATCCT
>NZ_CAHJWX010000339.1 GCF_903643065.1 Sphingomonas bacterium
GTCGCGCCAGGCGTCGAGCAGCGCGCGCTGTTCGGCGAGGCGCGGGTCGCCGACGGGCGCGCTCGCGACCAGCACGCGGCGATGATGGCGCATCGCGTCCAGCGTGACGGAGGCGGCGGGGGCGAGGATCGGCATCCCCGCTCAACGCCCGCCGCCGCGCGTCAGTTCAGCCCGGCGCGCCGGATCAGGTCGGTCGTGGACGGGTCGAAATCGCCGCCGCCCTTCGCCGCCGCCTTGGCCATCTCCTTGCCCAGCTCGACGCCGAACTGGTCGAACGAGTTGATGCCGAGCAGCGTCCCGTTCACGAACACGCGGTGCTCGTAAAAGGCGATCAGCGCGCCCAGCGCGCGCGGGGTCAGCGCGTCGAGCAGGACGGTGGAGGACGGCCGGTTGCCTTCATAGGACCGCGCCGGATCGTCCGCCTGCTTGCCCTTCATCAGCGCCGCGCCTTGCGCGAAGGCGTTGAGCAGCAGCTGACGGTGGTGATCGGGCGCCAGCGTGTCGCCCGCCTCGATACAGGCGATGAACTCGACCGGCACCAGATGCGTGCCCTGGTGCAGCAGCTGGAACACCGCGTGCTGCGCGTCCGTGCCGACGCCGCCCCAGGCGATCGCCGCGGTCGGCCGCCCGACCGGCTGGCCGTCGACCGTCACGCCCTTGCCGTTGCTCTCCATCTCCAGCTGCTGGAGATAGGGCGGCAGCAGCCGCAGCCGCACGTCATAGGCGAAGGGCGCGCGCGTCTCCGCGTGGCGCACCTGCGTGTAATAGAGGTCGGCGAAGGCGGCGAGCGCGGGCGCGTTGCGCTCCAGCGGCGCCTCGCGGAAGTGCCGGTCCATCTCCGCCGCTCCCGCGAGCAGCTCGGCGAACCGCTCCCAGCCGAGCGCGATCGCGGCGGGGAAGCCGATCGACGACCATAGCGAATAGCGCCCGCCCACGCCTTCCGCGAACGGCAGCACGCGCGTGTCGTCGACCCCCCATTCCACCGCCTTGTCGGGCGCGGCGGTGAGCGCGATGACGCGGCCATAGGGGTCCGCCACGCCATGCTCCTCCATCCACGACAGGACGGAGGCGGCGTTGGTCATCGTCTCGGTGGTGGTGAAGGTCTTGGAGGCGACCAGCAGCAGCGTCGCCGCCGGATCGAAGCGCGCGAACGCATCCTCCAGCGCGACGCCGTCGATGTTGGAGACGATCGCCACGTCATAGCGCTTGTCGGCGCGCCCCAGCGCGTCGACCAGCAGGTCGGGCCCGAGCGCGGAGCCGCCGATGCCGACATGCAGGATGTGGCGCACGGGCCCCAGCGCGTCCGCCTCGATCGCGTCGATCAACGCGCGCATCCGCTCGTGGAACCGCCGGGCGGTATCGACATCGGCGGCGTCGCCTTCGCCGCGCTCATGCGTGTGGGTGACGGGCCGGTCCTCCGTCACGTTGACATGCTCGCCCGCGAACAGCGCGTCGCGGCGCTTGGCCAGCCCCTGCGCCTCGGCGAGCCGGGCAAAGGCGGCGACCGCGTCGGCGGTGAGGTGCGTCTTGGACCAGTCGAAATGCAGCCCGGCGAGGTCGAGGCTGAAGCGGGACAGCCGCTCGGGGTCCCCGTCGAACAGGTCGACGAGCTTGGGGAAGGGCAGGGCTTCGATCGCGGACCAGTCGGACATGGGGGGCCTTTCGGTTCGGTGCAGGAGGTGCTCTAGGCGCGGCGACCTGGGTGGGCCAGTGAAATGGGTTCAGAGGAGGCGCGGAGGCGCGGAGAAGAATGTTACGCGCGAAGGCGCGACCTCGCGCGAAGCGCAACTCGTCATCCGGCGAGCGGCCACTGGCGGCTGACTACCCTTCTCCGCGGCGCCTCCGCGCCTCCTCTGAACCACCTTCCTCGCGCCCTGACGCCGTTGCGCGAACCCCCTTGCCCTCCCGCGGCCAAGCCGCCAACGCGCGTGCCATGGCGAAGCGGGTCCGGTCGGAATGGGAGGGGAACCTGCGCTTCGTCCTGCTGCTCGCGCTGGCGACGCTGATCCTGCGCTCGTTCGTGGCGGCGATCTTCTTCATCCCGTCCGAATCGATGCTGCCCCGGCTGATGATCGGCGACTATCTGCTGGTCGAGAAAT
This sequence comes from Sphingomonas bacterium, assembly GCF_903643065.1. Lineage (GTDB taxonomy): Bacteria > Pseudomonadota > Alphaproteobacteria > Sphingomonadales > Sphingomonadaceae > Sphingomonas. The sequence goes on from NZ_CAHJWX010000339.1 coordinate 2,100, forward strand.
GGCCATATGGCTGGTCACGCTGGTCGCTGCCCTGGGGCTGGCCGGCGGTCCCCGGCAAGCTCGCGGCGCGGGTCCCCGCGCGCGGCGACGTGGTGGTGTTTCGCTCGCCCGAACCGCATGGCCATGACGTTATCAAGCGCGTGATCGGCCTGCCGGGCGACACGATCCGGATGCGGGCGGGTCAGCTGGTCCTGAACGGCGTCGCGGTGCCCAAGCTGCGCGTCGGCGACCTTAGCATCCCGCGCTCGCCCAATTTCCCCTGCGCCGCCGAGGGGGACGGGCGCTGCCGCTTCCCACGCTATCGCGAGACACTGCCGGGCGGACGCGGCTATGACGTGCTCGATCTCGGCCGCACCGCCGCCGACGACACCGTTCTGTTCCAGGTGCCCGCCGGGCACGTCTTCCTGATGGGCGACAACCGCGACAATTCCGAAGACAGCCGCTTTTCGCCGGGTGTCGGCGGCATGGGCTATGTGCCGCTCGACCGGATCGAGGGGCGCGCGGCGGTGACGCTGTTCGCGACGGACGGCTCGGCCGCGTGGCTCAAGCCGTGGACCTGGGTCAGCGCGGCGCGGCCGGGGCGGATCGGAGAGGGGTTTTGAGCGAGGACGCGCCCGCCTGGCTGCGGCGGCTGTTCGCGGGCGTGGCGCTCGACCCGGCGCTCGCCACCCGCGCGCTGACCCATGCCAGCGTCGGCGAGGCGAACTACGAACGGCTGGAGTTCCTGGGCGATCGCGTGCTGGGGCTGGCGATGGCGGAATGGCTGTACGAGCTGTTCCCCGACGAGCCGGAGGGCATCCTCAGCCGGCGGATCAACTCGCTCGTATCCGGCGCCACCTGCGCCGCCGTCGGCCGCGCGATCGGGCTGTCGCCGCACATCCGCCTCGCCAAGGGCGCGCACGGGAGCCTCGCCGACAGCGACCACGTGCTGGGCGACATCATCGAATCGCTGCTGGGGGCGGTGTACCTGACAGGGGGCTTCGAACCGGCGCGCGCCTGGGTGCGGCGGCACTGGGCCGAGCGCGTGCGCGGCGAGGACAGCGTGCGCCAGCATCCCAAGGCCGCGCTGCAGGACTGGGCGCTCGCGCGCAACCTGGGGTTGCCCGTCTATGCGGAGGTGAGCGAGAGCGGGCCGGACCATTTGCCCGAGCATACGGTGGCGGTGCGCGTCGGGGTGGACACCGCCAGCGCCACCGCGTCCACCAAGCGCGAGGCGGAGACCGGCGCCGCCCGCGCGCTGCTCGCGACGCTGGAGGCGC
>NZ_CAHJWX010000340.1 GCF_903643065.1 Sphingomonas bacterium
CCCGTCCTCTCCGGCCAGGGTCGGCGTGGGGAGAGCCGGTTCGGGGGGCACCGGCACGGGGGGAGCCGCCGCCAGGGGCCGTTCGACCGCCGGCTCCGGTCCGGACTCGACGGGCGCGTCGGCGTCGCGCGGCCCGGCCGGGCGGTCCTCGGCGGCGACCGCCCGGACGATCCCCGCATCGATCAGATCAAGCCCCTCGACCGCGCAGTGCAGCAGCACGCGCCCCGCAAGCTGGTTCAGCCTTCGCGGCACGCCACCCGATGCACGGTACAGCGCGGGGAACGCGTCGTCCGCGAAATCGGGCCGGCCCCGCCAGCCGACGAGCGACAGGCGGTGCGCGACATACGCCTCCACCTCGTCGGGCTCCATGGGATCGAGGTGATGAGTCGCGATCACCCGCTGGCGCAACTGTTCCAGCCGGTCCGACCCGTGCAGCCGGTCGCGGAACTCGGGCTGGCCGAGCAGGAAGATCTGGAGCAGCGCGTGGCCGCCCGCCTGGAAGTTGGAGAGCATCCGCAGCTCCTCCAATGCGGAGGTGGCCAGCGCCTGCGCCTCGTCGACCACCAGCAGCGTGCGCCGGCCGGTGCGCGCGACGGCGTGCAGCCCGCGCTCGACCAGCGCCAGCAGCTCGGCCTTGCTCCTGCCGGCCGGCTCGATGCCGAGCCCGGCCGCGACGATGCGAAGCAGGTCGTCCGCCTCGACCTGGGTCGAGACGATGCGGATCGGGTTGAGGCGGGCCGCGTCGATCCGCTCCATCAGATGGCCGACGAGCGTCGTCTTGCCCGCGCCGATGTCGCCGGTGATGACGATGAACCCCTCCCCCTGCGCGAGGCCATAGCCAAGATAGGACATCGCCTTGCGGTGGGTGGCGGTCTCGAACCAGAAGCGCGGATCGGGCGTCAGCTGGAAGGGTCGGCCGTCGAGCCCGAAATGATCCTCGTACATCGTCTTTCCGATCAGAACTGGTATCGCGCGCCGACCAGCGCCTGGGCCGACAACTGGTCGAGGTAATGCTGCTGGTCGAAGTAGTAGAGGCCGAGCTGGGCGGTCGCGCCCAGCCGTCCGAAGCTGCGCGTATAGGCGCCGGTGGCGCCCGTCCCGAAGACGTCGCCCGACGAGCCGTTCGCGCCCGGAACCGCGCTGTCGTACCAGTTGGCGAAGACGCTGGCGTCGAACGTCGAGCGCCGGTCGATCCGGCGGCTGTACAGACCCTGGACATAGTAGCTGTCGTTGTCGAGGCCGTACAGCGACAGGCCGGGCGCCGTGCGCGGCGAGAACAGGCGCCGGTTGCTGTACCCCGCGCCGACGCCGAACCGGTTGTAGCCGCGGCTCGCGCTCAGCACAGCGTCGACGCCCCGCGCGCGGTAGCCGGCGGTGGTGATCGACTGGAACACGTCGTTCAGGCACCCGCCCGCGCCGCCCGCCCCGGCGCCGTCGCCATAGACGCAGCCGTTGAACTGCTGCCCGAAACTGTCGCGCTGCACGACGAAGCTGGTCGGCAGGCCCTGCAACCCGTGCCGCAACTGGTGCCCGAACGTCTCGATCCCGTCATAGGCGGCGGCGCGGAACGTCAGGCTGCGATCGATCTTCCAGTCGAACTCGCCGGTGTAGCTGGTCGAGTCGTACTGGTGCGCGACCGTCGCGGTCAGCGAGGTGCGCGGGCTTGGCCGCCACACGACGCCCGCATCGTAGATCAGGCCGTCAGTGTCGTAGGCGATGCGGCGCGGAGAGGCCTGGTCGGTCACGAACCGCCCGTTGCGGTCGGTGAGCGGCGTGCCGGCCGCATCGAGGGCCGCGTCCTTCTGGCTGATCTCGACATGCTGATAGCCCACGCCCGCCGTCACCGCGAGCGTGCCGGTCAGCGGCATCAACACGTCGCCGCGGCCGAAGTAATCCTCGTATCTCTGCGACAGCTGGCCCGCGGTCTCGCGCGCATAGCCGCCCGACAGGGTGACGCCGAACGGCAGGACGCGCCGCGGCGCGATCCCGGCGGAGACCGTCGCCTCGTGGCCGGTCGAGTCGCTGAGATAGTCGAGCCTCGGCGATCCTGGCGCGAGTCCGGCTACACCGGGCGCCTCGACCCTGGTGTAGCCGAAGCGATAGCTCGCGCCGAGCTCGACCGGCCCCGCATGGGTCGACAGCGTCGGCCCGGCGTAGAGCGAGTATAGCTGGGTGACGTTGCTCGCATCGGCGGTATCGGTGATCGCGGGCGCCGCGCCGCGGACGTCGATCCGCGTGCGGGTCGCGATCGCTCCGGCCTCCAGCGTCAGCGGGCGGGCGACCCGGTAGGACAGCCGGGCGAGGCCGGTCTGGATGTCGTTGTCGCCATAACGGCCCTGCTCGGCGATCCGCCGCTCGTAGCGATAGCTGACCTGGCCCTGCGCCCGGGCGGTGGCGATCGACGCGTCGAGGCCGGCGGCGACCTGCGCGTAGGCGACCGTGTCGTCGCGGTTGAGGTCGGCGACGACCGCCTGGTCGAGCTCGATATAGGCGGTCGCGCGCGCGCGGGCGTGGACCGGCGCGGGCGCCGCCGGATCGGACCGGGCGTCCTGCGCCAGCGCCGCGACGGGCACGACCAGCGCCGTCGCCGACAGGAGGAGAAGGCTACGCACGTTCATTCTCCCTGGCCGTAATAGCTGCCGAAGCGGTTTCCGCCCGGCACGAAGGACACCGAATTGAGGATCAACTGGATCTCATTGCAGCCATCGAGCAGCTGCACCGCGCGGCGGACCTCGCTCTCGGTCGTGCGATCGGCGCGCACCACCAGCATGACCTGGCCGACATGCAGCGCCAGCACGGAGGCGGGCGAGGCGGCGAGCGCGGGGGGCGAGTCGAACAGGATCAGCCGGCGCGGGTCGGCGGCGAGCAGCCGGTCGAGCACCTCGCCCGTCCGCCGACTGGCCAGCAGCTCGGTATCGCCGTGGCTCTTGGCGCCGACCGGCAGCAGCGACAGGTGCGGCACATCCGTCCGCACCACCAGCGCCTCTGGATCGAGCAGGGGATCGGCGAGCGCGTCGAGCAGGCCCGGTCCGTCGTCCAGGCCCAGCTTGGCCATGACGTCGGGCTTGGCGAAATCGGCGTCGACCAGCAGCACCTCGGTCTCGCGCTCGGCGGCGACGGACAGCGCGAGGTTGATCGCGCACCACGTCTTGCCGTCGCCCGGCCGCGCGGAGCCGACCAGGATCGTGCGCGCGGGCACGCCCGACAGCCTGGCGGCGGTCAGCAGAAGCTGGCGCTTGATAAGGCGGAACTCCTCCGCGAGGCTGCCGACCGGCGCGCCGGGGACGATCATCCCCATCTGCGCGAGCCGCGCCCGGTCGATCGCCTCCACCCGGCCGCCGGCGCG
>NZ_CAHJWX010000341.1 GCF_903643065.1 Sphingomonas bacterium
GCGGATCGCGCGGGGGCGGGCGTATGCCGCCTCCGCGATGAAGTCGCGCCGCGCCTGCGCCGGGCCACCGGCGCGCATCAGCGCGATCGTGTGCTCGCGCGCGGCGACCAGCGCCGCCACCTGGCGCCGGTAGAGGGCGACGTTGCCCTGCTGGCGCGGATTGTCCCGCGTCAGCAGGCTGAGCCGTTCGATCGCGGAGGGGAGTAGTGCCGCGAACCCGGCATAGGCGTCGAGATATTGCTGTTCGCCGGCGAGCAGGTAGCCGCGACGCGCCGTCTCGCCCTGTTCGATGATCACCTGCGCGCGATCGATCGCGACCTCGACCTTGAGCGTGTGCGCGACCCAGAAGCCATGCTCGCGCGTCCGGTCGGCCATGGCAGCGGCCGCGAGCACCGCCGCGACCAGCAAGGCGAAGCCGAGCGCGAGCGCGGCGAGGAGGAAACGGCCGAACGCGTGCTCGTTAGCTTCCAGCCGTTGCGCAACGCGGAACATCGCGCGCGATTAGCTGGTGGTGGAGATGTTGGCTAGGCGTGGATTGGCTTCAGAGGAGACGCGAAGGCGCGGAGCAGATGTTCGCGCGAAGGCGCGAGTAGTCGTATTTGATACGCGCGCAGCGCCTTTATCCTGGCCGGCAATCGACGGCCGCCACGCGACCGGCTCTGCGCCTCCGCGCCTCCTCTGAACAACCTTCTTCGCGCCTTGCGTGTTCTACAGCAGCAGCTCCTGCGCGGTCTGGCGTCCGACATGGCCGCCCCCGCGACGGCGCGCCAGTTCGGTCTCGGCGGTGAAGCGCACGTCCGCGTCGCGGTCGGCGAGGAAGCCCGCTAGGCTGTCGTCGCCGATCTCCGTCCACTCCTTGCCGCGATCGGGGCCGAAGCGGACACGCGGCAGCAGGCCGGGCTGGCGCGACCAGTCGAGCAGCTGCGCGAGGCTCGCCTCGTTGAGCATGTCGCGCAGGTGGAACGCGGTGACATAGGCATCGGGAAAGGCGCGATGCGCGGGCAGGCCGCGTTCATGCTCGATTCCGTGCGGCTTGCGCCAGTAGCGCAGCACCTGATTGGAAAAGGCGGGGCTGTCGGGCCACAACCGCAGTGCGCATTTCCAGGTACAGACCCACTCGGCGCCGGCGGTCAGCGCGGGCGTGCAGAATTGCTGCTCGAAATCGGCGCGGTGCGCGGCGAGCGCGAGGCGGCGCGGATAGGGATCGAGCACGGGCCGCGCGACATCGTGCCACCACGGCGCGTCCGCGACCTGCTCGTCGAGGATGTGGTGCACCGCCTGCGTCACCGGCGGGATCGGCCGGCCGGGATTGACGAAGCGCTGCCCGCCCTCGCCGAGCAGCTCCCAACGGCCATCGGGGCCGAGCGCCACATCCTGCCAGCCGATCTCCAGCACGCCGTGCGCGGGCGGCGCGTTGCCGGTGGTCTCCAGGTCGACGACGCGGAGGATCTGCGGGCGGGGCGGTGGCATGCGCGACCTAAATGGGACGGCGCGGCGGCTTTATCCAGCGCGCCAGTGATCCTCGCGGTCGACATCCACCTCGCGCACGCTGCGCCGCTGGCGCGCCTGCTCGACCAGCGCGCGCAGCCCCTCGCGCCGCTCTCGCGCCTGGGGCACGTCGCGCAGCACGAAGGCGCGATCGCCGGTGGTGCGGTCGGTGGAGGTCAAGGTGATCGTACCGATGTCGGCGAGCTGGTTGATCAGCGAATAGTCGAGCCGCACATCCTTGATCCGGTACAGCTCGATCTCGTCGACCGACTTCATCAGGAGGCCGCGATGGAGGATCAGCCGCTGGTCGGTGACCGCATAGGTGGAGGACAGCGCGCGCAGCCAGCGGACGAGGATGATGACCAGGCCGATGCCGACCGGGCAGAGCAGCAGCGTGCCCCAGCCGGCGAACGAGCCGATCAGCCAGCGGCCGATGGCGGAGCGGAAACGGTCGACTTGGCGCTCGGGCATGGGGCGAAAGGTAGCGGCGTCTGTTCCCGCCGTCATGCTGAACTTGTTTCAGCATCCATGCGCGACCGTGCGGACGTGGACGAGCGTCGGCCATTTGGAGAACCGTCGCGCATGGACCCTGAACAAGTTCAGGGTGACGAGGGACGAGAGACCCCCGATGCCGCCAGCTGCGCATCCAGCGTCGCCACCAGTCGCTGGAGCCCTGCCTCGTCGCCCGCCTCCGCCCGCGCGGTGAGCAGGTCCTGCGTGTTCGACGCGCGCAGCAGCCACCAGCCGTCCGCTGTCGTCACCCGCGCGCCATCGGTGCGGTTCACGTCGGCGCCGGCCGCGTCGAGCCGCGCGATCACCTCGCCCACCACCGCCGCCTTGCGCGCCGGATCGATCGCGAAGCGCAGCTCCGGCGTGGCGACAAACCGCGGCATCGCGTCCTTCAGCTCGGCGAGCGAGCGACCGGCGCGGTGCAGCGCGCCGAGCAGGCGGACGGCGGCGAACTGCGCGTCGTCGAAGCCGTACCAGCCGTCGCCGAAGAAGATGTGGCCGCTCATCTCGCCCGCCAGCGGCGCGCCCGCCGCCTTCATCGCAGTACGGATCAGGCTGTGGCCGGACGGGCCCATGACGGGCCGGCCGCCCAGCGCGGCGATGCGGTCGTACAGCAGCTGGCTCGCCTTGACGTCGCCGATGATCGTCGCGCCCGGCGTCCGCGCGAGCACCGGTTCGGCCAGGATCGCGAGCAGCTCGTCGCCCCAGACGACGCGGCCCTGCCCGTCGACCGCGCCGATCCGGTCGCCATCGCCATCGAACGCGATCCCCAGGTCCAGCCCCTCGCGCGCGACCAGCGCCCGCAGGTCGGCGAGGTTCGCCTCGATCGTCGGATCGGGATGATGGTTCGGGAAACGCCCGTCGACGGCGGCGTGGAGCAGGTGGTGCTCGCCCGGCAGCCGCTTCACCAGCGCCTCGATCACCGGCCCGGACGCGCCGTTGCCGGTATCCCAGCCGACGCGCAACGCGCCGCCGGCATAGTTCTTCACCAACCGCGCGACATAGGCGTCGCGCACGTCGCGATCGACGACGCTGCCCGCGCCCGCGTCCCAGTCGCCGGCCGCCGCCATCCGGGCGAGATCGCCAATCGCCGCGCCATGCACGCTGTCATGCGCGTGGACGAGCTTGAAGCCGTTGTCGCCGGACGGGTTGTGGCTGCCCGTCACCTGCACGCCCGCGTCGACCGCCAGCGTCGCCTCGGCGAAATACAGCTGCGGCGTCGGCCCGAGCCCGGTGCGCACGACGTCGACGCCCGAGGCGACGAGCCCCTCGACCAGCGCCGCTTCCAGCGCCGGTGAGGTCAGCCGCCCGTCGCGTCCCACCGCGACGCGCGCGCCGCCCGCGC
>NZ_CAHJWX010000342.1 GCF_903643065.1 Sphingomonas bacterium
GGACGCGCTGGCGCGGGGCGTCGCCACCTCCACCTCGGCCGCGAACCGGCGCGCGCGGGCGACGATCGCGGCGGCGGGACGCGCATGGATGCCATGGCCCGGCGGCAGGATCACCTCGCGAACGCTGGCTGGCAGGTCCGCCGGCACCGACGCGGCCGCCCCCGCCCCGGTCGCCTCCAGGTCCATCAGCCAGTCGCCGACCGCGACACGGGTGTCGCAGGCACGCCGGCTGACGCGAAAGGCGTCGGTGTCGATCGCCAGGATCGGCGAGGCGAGGCTCCTCGCCCCGCGCGCGAGCACGCCGAGGTCGAAGCCGACGAGCAGCGCGCCCGCCTCGACCTGGTCGCCGTCGGCGACGTGGGCGGTGAAGCCCTCGCCGCCGAGGCCCACCGTCTCGATGCCGATGTGGCACAGGATCTCCGCGCCGTTGTCCGCGCGCAGCGTCACCGCATGGCGCGCGCGGTGAACGCCGATCACCACGCCCGCGCAGGGCGCATGGAGGGCGCCGCCGACGGGATCGATCGCGACGCCGTCCCCCACCAGTCCCCCGGCGAAGGCGGCGTCGGGCAGCTCGGCGAGCGGCCCCGCCCACCCCTGCATCGGCGAGACGAGGCGGAGCGTCACGGTCGCGGGTCCGCCCAGCCGAGCACCCATAACGGGTCGGCGCCTGCCCGCGCGAGCACCAGGCACAGGTCGGCGCGACCCGTCCCGAGCGGCAGCGGCGCGACGAGTTCATGCGCCACCCCGTCGCGCGTCACCCCGGCCAGCGGGACGGTCGCCAGCACGGGGCCGTCGCAGCCCCTGCGGACGACCAGCTCGTTGCGGTGATCGGGCGGCGGCGGGAGCGAGACATCGTCGGCGAACTGGAAGTTGAACGGCAGCGCCGCCACGCCGACCGCGAGGTGGCCGACGCCCGTCGGCGCGATGCCGCGATAGATCCAGCATGGGTTCCTGATCGTGACGAGGTAGACCGGCGCCCGCGCCTCGCCGGGGGCGGCGCGCCCTTCCAGATTGAGCGAGGTAGCGTCGGTACACAGGTCGAGTTGCTGGCTGACGCGTCGCGGCGATTGCGGCGGCGGCGCGCCGGGTTCGTCGGGATGGAGCCCCAGCGCCGCGTACCGGGCGCGCATCGCCGGCAGGCGGGCGGCGAAGTCCGGCCAGTCGCGCCGGTCGGCCGCGGTCCAGCCGATCTCGGCGAGCGCGGCGGCGCGGGGCAGCATCATCGCCTCCACCCGTGCGTCGCTGTCGACATGCTCGGTCCACAGCTGGCCCTGGACGCCCAGGACATGGCTCGACGCCGCTGTTCCCAGGGCAGGCGTTCCCGACGCGTGCGGCGGGTCGCCGGGGTCGTAGGCGTAGATGTCGCGCGGCGTCACCGCGAAGCCGCGGCCGGGCGGTTCGGACGGCGAGGCGGACTGGCGGTTGTCGAGATAGAGCGTCGGCGCGGTCGCCATCACCACGTCGTGTCCCGCCTGCGCCGCGGCGATCGCGCCCTCCGCGCCGTGCCAGGACAGGACGATGTCCTGTCTGGCCAGCGCCTTGTCCGCCAGGATCTCGTCCCAGCCGACCAGCCGGCGGCCGTGCGCGTTGAGGTAGTCGCCGATCCGGCCGACGAACCATGCCTGCAACGCGTTCTCGTCCTTCAGGCCGAGGGTCCGCATCTGCGCCTGCACCGACGGGGAGCCGTGCCACAGCGTATGCACCGCCTCGTCGCCGCCGATCGCGATCTCGTGCGACGGGAACATCGCCATCACCTCGTCGAGCACGCCATGCAGGAAGGCGAAGCTGCGCGCGTCGGCGCCGTAGATCGAGGGAAACACTCCCCAGTCGCCCAGGTTGGCGGCGGTCATCGTCGTCAGGCCGACGGCGGGATAGGCGAGGATCGCGGCGGTCGCGTGGCCGGGCATCTCGATCTCCGGCACGATCGTGATGTTGCGCGCCGCGGCGAGCGCCACCAGCCGGCGCACCTGCGCCTGCGTGTAGAAGCCGCCATAGCGCCCCGGCGCCAGACCCGCCGCCGGCGGCGTCGTCCGCCACGCCGCGACGCCCGTCAGCCGCGGATAGCGCCTGATCTGCAACCGCCAGCCCTGATCGTCGGCGAGGTGCCATTGCAGTCGGTTGAGCTTGTGCAGCGCCATCCAGTCGATCGTCCGCTCGATCTCGGCGACCGACTGGAGGTGACGGGCGCTGTCGAGCAGCAGCCCGCGCCAGCGGAAGCGCGGCGCGTCCTCGATGTGGACGCGGGCGAGGCGGTGATCGGGCGCGGCGGTCATGAGCTGCCACAGACTGACCGCGCCATAGAACAGCCCGCCGCGGGTCGACGCGGTGATCGTCGCGCCAGCCTCGCCGATGTCGAGCGCATAGCCTTCGGGCGCGATGCCGGGACGGCGAACCAGCCGGATTGCGGGTCCGGCACCGTCTGCGCCGATCGCGAGGCGGGGCTCGCCGGTGCGGCGCGTGAGATCGACGAGATAGCGCGCGACTTGCACCGCTTCGGCGTCGCCGGGCGGCGTCAGCAGGGGCGTCCCGTCCCTGAACGCGACCGCGGCGCCCGATTGCTCGACGACGTGGAGCGGGCGCGGGATGATCTGCGGCTCCGCCCGGGCGGGTACGCCGGCCAGCAGCGACAGCAGCGCGAACGCCAGGCCTGCAACGCTACGCATCAAGTTCCCCTCCGTCATCGACCCCGCCGATCCAGGTCCGCCGCACCGCCAGGTCGTCGTCCAGCAGCACCAGGTCGGCACGCAGCCCGGCCGCGATCCGGCCGGTCTCGTCCGCCAGCCCCAGGAACGCGGCGGGGGCACCGCTTGCCATCCGCGACGCATCGGCGAGGTCGAGGCCGAGCAGCGTCACTGCGTTGCGCAGCGCGCTCGCCATGTCGAGGTCGGCGCCCGCGAGCCGGCCCTCGCCATCGTAGCACGCGCCGTCGCGCACGGTTATCGTCTTGCCCTGGAGCGTGAAGCGGTGCCGGTCGCCGCCGACGCAGGGCATCGCGTCGGTGACCAGCATGAAGCGGTCGAGCCGGTGGCATCTCAGCCCGAGCCGCAGCACCGCCGGATCGACGTGCCGGCCATCGACGATAATGCCACACCACGCCTCGCTCTCCAGCGCCGCGCCGACGACGCCGGGGGCACGGCTGGTCAGCGGCGACATGGCGTTGAACAGGTGGGTGACGCCGGTGAAGCCGTCGGCGAAACCGTCGCGCATCTGCGCATGGGTCGCATCGGTGTGGCCGGCCGACAGGATCACGCCCGCCGCGACCAGTCGCCGGACCGCGTCGCGCCCGGCCATCTCGGGCGCGAGCGTCACGAGCACCCGCCCGCCCCAGCCGCGCGTGA
>NZ_CAHJWX010000343.1 GCF_903643065.1 Sphingomonas bacterium
GATCCTGTCGGCGCTGGCGGATGACGAGGGCCGGGCAGCGGTCGCCGCAGCGGCCGGCGAGCGGCAGCGCGACCGCTACACCGCCGACCGCATGATCGCGGCCACGGCGGCGATCTACGACGAAGAGGCGCGCCAGGCGCCGGAGGGGACCAGCAGGGACGTGACCAGGATCGGCTTCATCGGCGCAGGGGGGATCGCGCATCGCCATTTCGGCGTGCTCGAACAGTTCGACGACGTCCAGATCGTCGGGGTCACCGATGTCGACGCGGGCCGCGCCGAGGAGGCGGCGGCGCGGTTCGGCGCGCGCGCCTTCGCCGATGTCGACGCGATGATCGCCGGCGTTGAGCTGGACGCGCTGTATATCTGCGTGCCGCCGTTCGCGCATGGCGCGCCGGAGCGCGCCGCGATCGCCGCCGACCTGCCCTTCTTCGTCGAGAAGCCGGTGGCGCTCGACCTCGACACCGCCCGCTCGATCGCCGAGGCGGTGTCGGCGGCCGGGCTGGTGACGGCGGTCGGCTATCACTGGCGCTACCTCGACACGGTGGACGAGGTGCGCGGGCTGCTCGCGCACAACCCTGCGCGGCTGATGAGCGGCTATTGGCTCGACTCGACGCCGCCGCCGCGCTGGTGGTGGCACGCCGACCAGTCGGGTGGACAGATGGTGGAACAGACCACGCATCTGCTCGATCTGGCGCGCTGGCTCGGCGGCGACGTGACGCGGGTGTACGGCCTCGCCGGCCATGTCGAGCGCGCCGAGTTCCCGGGACTCGACGTGCCGACGGTGAGCACCGCCTCGCTCCAGTTCGCGAGTGGCGCGGTGGCCAATTTCGCCTCCACCTGCCTGCTCGGCTGGAACCACCGCGTCGGGCTGCACCTGTTCGGGGACAAGCTCGCGATCGAGCTGACCGACCATGACGTGATGATCGACACCGGCCACGGCCGGCCGGTGCGCGGCAATCGCGGCGACCCGGTCTGGCACGAGGACCGCGACTTCATCGACGCGGTGCAGGGCAAGGAGAACCGCGTCCGCTGCCCGTACGCCGACGCGGTCGAGACGCACGCCCTCGCGCTGGCGGTGGGCGAGTCGGCGCGCTCAGGCCAGGCGGTGACGCTGTGAGCGAGTGGCGGCATATCCGCTCGCTCGGCGTCGAGCGTCAGGGCCAGGCCTATCTCCACGGCTATGACGAGGGCCCGCCCGGCCCCGGCGGCGTGCGGCTGGAGCTGCTCTATACCGGCTTCTCGGCGGGCACCGAGCTGACGTTCTACAAGGGCTCGAACCCGTATCTGCACTCGCGCTGGGACGATTCGCGCGGCGTGTTCGTGCCGGGCGAGGCGCAGCAGCGTTATCCGGTGCCGTTCCTGGGCTATATGGAATCGGCCAGGGTGATCGAGTCCACCGTCGGCGACTACCAGCCCGGCGACGTCGTCGGCGCGGTGTTCGGGCATAAGAGCGGGCACACCGCCGATCCGTTCGGCGACGTGCTGACCAAGCTGCCCGACGGCATGGACCCGATGCTGGGCATCTGGGTCGGCCAGATGGGGCCGATCGCGGCGAACGGCATCCTCCATGGCGACGCCGAGATGCTGGGGCCGTCCGCACCCTTTTTCGGCGCTGGAATCAAGGACCGGCCGGTGCTGGTGATCGGCGCGGGCGTGGTGGGGCTGTTCGTCGCCCTGTTCGCGCAACAGGCGGGCGCGGCGGAGGTGGTGATCGCCGACCCCTCCCCGTTCCGTCGGATGCGCGCCGCCTGTCTGGGGCTGACGCCGATGGAGGAGGCGGACGCCTGGGCGCACGCCAAGGCGCGCTGGCACCATGGCGGCTCCGATCGCGGCGCGGACCTGGTGTTCCAGACGCGCGCCGACTCGGCCTCGCTCCACGCGGCCATGCAGGCGCTGCGCCCGCAGGGCACGGTGATCGACCTCGCCTTTTATCAGGGCGGCGCCGACCGGCTGCGGCTGGGCGAGGAGTTCCACCATAACGGGCTCAACCTGCGCTGCGCGCAGATCAACCGCGTGCCGCGCGGCATGGCGGTGGCGTGGGACAAGCGCCGGCTGGCGGGCGAGACGGTGAAGCTGTTGGCCGCGCGGGGGCAGGAGATCCGGCAACAGCTGGTCACGCATGTCGTGCCGCTGGAGGAGGCGCCGGGCTTCCTCGGTCACCTCGTCGCGGAGCGGCCCGAGTTCCTGCAGATCGTGTTCAAGGGCGCGGACTAGGGGCGGATGCCGAGGTTGCTCGCCTCCCCGGCGCAAGCCGGGGCCCAGGCCCACGCGCCGGACTGGGCCCCGGCTTCCGCCGGGGAGGGAACGGAGGCGATGACGGCCGAGGACATCAACCCCACCCGCATCCTCTTCGTCTTCGCCTGGCTGGTCGTCGGTGGCGAGGAGACGGAGGTGCGCCTCCTGGCGCAGGCGCTCGATCCGGCGCGCTACCGGATCGACGTGGTCGCCTGCCTGCGCCGGGAGGGCATGCCCGAACAGACGCACGCGCAGCTGGAGGCGATCGGGGTGCGGGTGGACCGCACGCCCTACCACCTTGGTCATGAGGAGACGGTGACGTACCTGACCGGGCTGATCCCCGGCTATGACGTGGTGGTCGGGTGCCAGGACGTGGCGGATCTGTATCCGGCGCTGGAGCGGCTGCGGCTGCGGCCGCCGCTGATCGAGCATGGCGGGCTGGTGCGCGAGGCGCTGTCGGGGCCCAAGCATTTCACGACCAGATATGTCGGCGTGTGCGGCTCGATCCGGGACGCGGCGGCGAGCAGGATGCCCGATCGGCCGGGCGACGCGCTGATGATCCCGTCGATGGTCGACCTGACCGCGTTCGATCCCGCCACGCGGGCGCCGACGCGCGCGGCGCTGGAGATCGCGGACGGCCAGCCGCTGATCGGCTGGGTCGGGCGGCTCGACGCCAAGAAGCGCGTCGAGGACTTCATCGCCGCCGCCGCGATCGTCCACGCCCGCCGGCCGGACGCGCGCTTCGTCGTGGTCGGCGGGCCGGACGCGTTCATGCCCGACTATGCCCACCGGCTGCGCGATCAGGCGCGCGACTCGGGGCTGGACGGAGTGCTCCGGTTCCTGGACGACCGGGCGGACATCCCCCAGCTGCTGTCGGCGATGGACGTGTTCGCCTGGCTGTCGCGCGGCGAGGGCATGCCGCATGTGATCGCCGAGGCCGGCGCGGCGGGCCTGCCGGTGATCGCCACCCCCGACAATGGCGCGCTGGAGCAGATCACGGACGGCGTATCGGGGCTGTTCGTCCCGCATGAGGACCCGGCGGCGGTCGCGGCGGCGATGCTGCGGCTGCTCGGCGACGCCGCGCTGCGCCGGCGG
>NZ_CAHJWX010000344.1 GCF_903643065.1 Sphingomonas bacterium
CGCTCGCGCGCTCGCCCGCCAACCGCAAGAAGATCGCGGTGGTCGCGGGCGGGAAGCGCGCGGTGACGCATTACCGGACGCTGACCCCGCTCGACGGCGCGGCGCTGATCGAGTGCCGGCTGGAGACGGGGCGGACGCATCAGGTGCGCGTCCACCTCCAGTCGCTGGGCCATCCGCTGCTCGGCGATCCGGCCTATGGCCGCGTGGGCGCGCATCGGGCGCTGCTGGAGCGGCTCGGCTTCGCCCGGCAAGCGCTGCACGCGGCGCGGTTGGGGTTTGTTCATCCGGTCGCGGGTAAACCCATGTGGTGGGAGAGCGCGGTGCCGCCGGACATGCAGGAACTGTTGACGGCGCTGCACGGTTGAGGTTTGAGCAGGGCGGTCTTGCTGCGGTGCGGCGAGGCGGCGCGCTCCGGAAGGGAGTATCTGATGGCCAAGAGCAACGTTCCGGCGACGATCCCGGCGCTCGGCAGCGAAGCCGGGCTGAACCGCTATCTGGCGGAGATCCGCAAGTTTCCGCTGCTCCAGCCCGAGCAGGAATATATGCTCGCCAAGCGGTTTCAGGAACATGGCGATCCGGAGGCCGCCGCGCAGCTCGTCACCAGCCACCTGCGGCTCGTCGCCAAGATCGCGATGGGCTATCGCGGCTATGGCCTGCCGACGTCCGAGCTGATCAGCGAGGGCAATATCGGCCTGATGCAGGGCGTGAAGAAGTTCGAGCCCGATCGCGGCTTCCGCCTCGCCACCTATGCGATGTGGTGGATCAGGGCGTCGATCCAGGAATATATCCTGCGATCGTGGAGCCTGGTGAAGATGGGCACCACGGCGGCGCAGAAGAAGCTGTTCTTCAACCTGCGCCGCATGAAGTCCAAGCTCGACGCGTTCGAGGACGGCGACCTTTCCCCCGAGAACGTCGCCAAGATCGCCACCGACCTGGGCGTGACCGAGGGCGATGTCGTCTCGATGAACCGGCGCATGGCGATGGGCGGCGATACGTCGCTCAACGTCCAGGTCGGCGAGGAGGGCGACGCGCAATGGCAGGACTGGCTGCAGGACGACGGCCCTCTGCAGGACCAGCTCGTCGCCGAGACGCAGGAGGCGGAGGTCCGCCACACGCTGCTGGTCGACGCAATGGACGCGCTCAACGACCGCGAGAAGCACATCCTCACCGAGCGGCGGCTGACCGACGATCCCAAGACGCTGGAGGAGCTGAGCCAGGTCTATGGCGTGTCGCGCGAGCGGGTGCGCCAGATCGAGGTGCGGGCGTTCGAGAAACTGCAGAAGAGCATGATGCGGCTGGCGGGAGAGAAGCGGCTGCTCGCGGCGGCGTGAGGCGACGCGGCTAGCGGGGTACGGCGGCTTTGTTACGCGCTGCGGCGGCGTTGACGGCAGGCGTCGACGGGCTCAGGCCACCGATCATGCCGGTGATCCGATGCCCCGTCGATTTCCCGAACACGACGGCGGGGGGCGATGCGGCGGCTGCGAGCGTCGGGTTGACGGGGACCATCAGACCCGATGTGGATTGGCTGCCGGCGTTGTTGGCGGCGATCACCGTTGGCGATTGCACGCCATCGAGGCAGGCACTGATCTGCTGCGTGAGCTGCACCGCCAGGGCGCCGGTCGCTTTCATGCGGAGCGCTTGCAGCAGCGCGAGCCCCTGATGCTGCTTGGCTGGAAGCCGGCAGGCGGAGATGGCGAGCAGGTCGATCGTCGCGACGTTCCCGCCCGACGCATAAGGCAGCAGAATGTTGTAGGCGGTCGCGTAGAGCCCGTGCTTGTACGCCGCCAGCGCCCGCTGATAAGGAGTGTCCGCTTGGGCGGCCTGCGCCATCAGCACCGACGCCAGTGCCCCGATTGTTGGCCATGTCCTACCCCAACGCATCGGCCTTTTCCTTCTCCGAAAGCGCACCGGGTTACGACGCGGCCGTCATGTTGGCCAGCACGGCGTCCACCGTGCTCGACTTGCCCATCGCCGCGTTCAGCGCGTCGCTGTCGAGCGGCGCGGGCGGCGGCGCGTCGGGCACTACGCCGTGGAAGTAGACCGGGGCGTCGTGCACGTTCACCGTTACCTCAACCCACAGCGACATGCCGATCAGCACCGTGCCCAGCGTGGCCAGCACGATCCCGGGCGACGCGCTCTTGATTGCCAGCGCATAGCCCGCGCCGCCGCCGCTCAGCTCGTTGCCGGCGTCGTTGAGCTTGCCCAGCACGAAGGCGGAGCCGACCATCGTCATGATCATGCCCGTCAGGAAACCCATAAAGCGCGCCCATAACCGCGTCGTGATCGCCTGCCCGTTCTGCTCATACCGGCGGCGGATCACGTCCACCTCCAGCGCATACTCCGCGCGCCGCTGCGCCAGCATCGCCCGATCCGCGAAGGTCGCGGGCCGCAGCATCGCGTCGTCCCACATCGCGCCGGAGGGGGGCGGCGTCGGCGCCGTCATCCATTGCGCGATCCGGCCATATTGCACGATCGTCGCCGTACTGAACAGGAGAGCCGCGCCGACCAGCATGGCGACCATCACCGGCAGCAGTCTGGATTGCCACGCGTCCACGGCCTATCCCCCTTCCCGATCATGCAACCGGCGCGACATCGACGCAAGGGCGACAGCCGCGCGGCGAGGCGAGCGGGCGCGGCCGTAGCATGACCGGCCTCACCGTCGTCATCGGCGCCGGCGCTGCCGGGATCGCCGCCGCGCGGCGCCTGCGCGATGCCGGCCGCCCGGTCCTCCTCCTCGAAGCGTCCGACCGGCTCGGCGGCCGCGCGCGCACGATCAATCTCGGCGGCTATCCGATCGACCTCGGCTGCGGCTGGCTCCATTCCGCTGCGCGCAATCCATGGACCGGGATCGCCGAGGCCAGCGGGTTCACCGTCGACCGCTCCTCGCCCAAGTGGCGCGAGCAATGGCGCGACCTCGGCTTCCCGCCCGCCGAGCAGGAGAAGTTCTCCGCAGCGTGGGAGCGCTGGGAGGACCGCGCGCACGCCGGACTCGCCGGCCCCGACCGGCCGCTCGCCGCCTTCATCGCCGCCGACGATCCCTGGCGCCCGCTGATCGATGCGATCTCCAGCTACGCCAACGGCGCCAACCTCGCGGTCGTCTCGCTCCAAGACTGGGCGGCGTACGAGGAAGCCGCGAGCGAGGAGAACTGGGCGGTGGTCGAGGGGTACGGGACGCTGGTGGCGCACCAGGCCGCCGGGGTGCCGCTGCGCCTGTCGACGCCCGTCACGCGGATCGACCATCGCGGCCCGACGCTCCGGCTCGACACGCCGGCGGGCACGATCGAGGCGGCGCGCGCGATCGTGGCGGTGCCGACGCCGGTGCTG
>NZ_CAHJWX010000345.1 GCF_903643065.1 Sphingomonas bacterium
CCGGCCGCTCCGCGCCGATCGCGGGCGCATCCGCCGGCTTTCCGCCGATCCGATCGCACCCGGCCTGCCTCGCCGGCCCGAGGTCGCCGCCGGCATCTCGCGCGCGCTAGTCGAATCGGGACTGCACCTCGGCCGGGTCGACACCGGCGTCCGTCCGATCGACCCCGCCGAGCCCTGGTTGCGCCGGCTGCCGCCCGGCCAAGCCGAGCGGCTGCGGCGCTCGGGCATGGAGATCGAGATTGCGGTCGAGCAACCCGGCCGCGGCTGGCTGGTGCAGAGCGCGCCGTGGACGCGGTTCGACGGCGCGCTGGTCTGGCGGCTGGCCGGGCAGACGCTGATCCTCTACGTCGTCGTGCTGCTGCCGATGCTGTGGATCGCGCGCAGGATCGCCCGGCCGTTGCGCGACCTGGCCGACGCCGCCCGCGCCTTCGCGCCCGGCGGCGAGGCGGAACCGCTGGCGGAGGCGGGACCGCCGGACCTGCGCGCGCTGATCGCCGCGTTCAACGCGCTGCGGCTTCGTGTCACCGCGATGCTGGAGGAGAAGGACCGGATGCTGGGCGCGATCGGCCACGACCTGCGCACGCCGCTCGCCGCGCTGCGCGTCCGGATCGAGTCCGTGGAGGACGAAACCGACCGCGCGCGCATGGCCGACACGATCGCGGAGATGAGCCGCACGCTGGACGACATCCTGTCGCTCGCCCGGCTGGGGCGGCCGAGCGAGGCGATGACCGACGTCGACCTAGCCGCGCTGGTCGACGCGGTGGTCGAGGACTTCCGCGACCTGGGCGATCGGGTGACGCTGGTCCCCGCCGACCGGCTGACGATGCGGCTGCGCCCGTCGCTGATGCGCCGCGCGGTGCGCAACCTGATCGAGAACGCGGTGAAATACGGCCAGGCGGCGACCGTCACGCTCGGGTCGAACGCGCGGGAGGTGGCGATCGTCGTCGCCGACGCAGGGCCGGGCATCCCCGACGACCGGATGGCGGCCGTATTCGATCCCTTCACCCGACTGGAGGGATCGCGCAACCGCGAGACCGGCGGCATCGGCCTGGGCCTCGCGCTCGCGCAGGCGATCGTACGCGACGCGGGCGGCGAGGTGCGTCTGGCGAACCGTCCGGGCGGAGGGCTGGACGCGACGATCGTCCTGCCGCGCCTCCCGCGACCCGAGGCGTGAGCCGAGTCGGGTCAGGCCAGAAGGGAATACTAGCGCGCGTGGCTGCATGGCGCCTGCAATGGTCGCCCGCCCGAGCCGGAGGCACGACGGCACGGCCGCGCACCGATGCGGAGACGCGGAAAGGCGGTTCATCGACGGTCGAAGGAGCGGGAGCGGCTTGTCACGCCCGCCCCGACGTCGCAAGCGCCCGGCGATGACCGATGCCGACCTGATCGACCGATTCCTGGCCGCGCTGGTGCGCGAGGTGGGAGGCAATCGACGGCGGTGGCGGCTGGTACTGGGTACGGTGCGCCTGCACGACGTCGCCACCCACCCGCACTGCAACTGGTCGATCGCGCCGGCCGGCGGCATCGACGAGGTGGCGGAGGTGGAGCGCGTGGCCGACGACCTGCGGCTGCGCCACCCGATCGTGGTGCCGATCGTGACCGGAGGCTGAGGCGATGCGCGTCCTGGGCTTCATGAGCGGCACGTCGCTCGACGGCGTCGACGCGGCGATCCTCGACACCGACGGCGTGGCGGTGACAGGCCTTGGCCCCGCGCTGCTGCTGCCCTTCACGCAGGCGGAACGCGAGGTGCTGCTCCGCGCGACCGCCGATGCTCTTCGGACCGATGGGGCCGAACCGGCGCCCGCGAGCTTCGGCGAGGCGAGCCGCACGATCGTCGCCGCGCACGTCCGCGCCGCCCGCGCGCTGCTCGCCCGGCCGGAGGCGGGCACGATCGAGCTGATCGGCTTTCATGGCCAGACCGTCCTGCACCGGCCCGAACGCGGCCTGTCGATCCAGCTCGGCGATCCCGCGGCGCTCGCCGCGGCGCTGGGCGTCCCGGTGGTGGCGCGGCTGCGGCAGCGCGACCTCGCAGCGGGTGGCCAGGGCGCGCCGCTGGTGCCGGTCTACCACGCTGCGCTCGCGCACTGGCTGGGCTCGGCGCGGCCGGTCGCGTTCCTGAACGTCGGCGGGGTGGCGAACGTCAGCTTCGTCGGGGAGGCAGGCGAGCTGACCGCCTTCGACACCGGTCCCGGCAACGGCCTGATCGACCTGATGCTTCAGCAGCGCACCGGCGCCCGCTACGACGACGGCGGCCGGCTTGCCGCGGGGGGCCGCGTCGACCAAGCCGCGCTCCAGGCGATGATGACGAGCCCGTATCTCGACCGTCCCGGTCCCAAGTCGCTCGATCGCCACGACTTCTCGCTCGATCCGGTCGCCGCGCTCGACATCGCGGACGCCGCCGCGACGCTCACCGCCTTTACCGCCGCCAGCGTGGCCGATGCCGTGCGCCACCTGCCCGCCGCGCCGCGATGCTGGGTCGTTTGCGGCGGCGGGCGGCACAACAGGGTGATGATGGCGGCGCTGCGCGCCCGGCTGCCGCTCGTGACGGACGCCGACGCGCTGGGCCTTCGTGGTGACTTCCTCGAGGCGGAGGCGTTCGCGTTCCTCGCCGCACGCTCGGTCCGCGGATTGCCGATCACCTTTCCGGGCACGACCGGGGTCGGCGGGCCGACGACGGGGGGCGAGGTGTTCCGACCATAGCCGCCGTCATCCCGGACGTGTTCCGGGACTCGGCGTCGCTCAGGGCTCGCGAGCCGACGATCGCGCACGGCGCTGGAGGCCGGGACAGGTCCGGCATGACGGATCGTGCTGCACCTGCTAAGGCCGCGGCATGCTCACCCTCTCCGACATCACCGTGCGCCTGGGCGGCCGCACGATCCTCGACGCCGCGTCCGCCGCGCTGCCGCCGCGCTCGCGCGTCGGGCTAATCGGCCGCAACGGGGCGGGCAAGTCGACGCTGGTGCGCGTGATCGCCGGCCAGCTCGATCCCGACACCGGCACCGCCGAAATGCCGCGCCGCACGCGGCTGGGCTATCTGGAGCAGGAGGCGCCTCACGGCGTCGCCAGCCCGTTCGAGACCGTGCTGGCCGCCGATATCGAGCGCGCCACGCTGATGGTGGAGAGCGAGACGTGCGAGGACGCCGACAGGCTCGGCGACATCTACGAGCGGCTGGGGGCGATCGACGCCTATACCGCGCCCGCGCGCGCGGCGGGCATCCTGGTGGGTCTCGGCTTCGACGAGGAGATGCAGGGCCGGCCGCTCGACAGCTTCTCGGGCGGGTGGAAGATGCGCGTGGCGCTCGCC
>NZ_CAHJWX010000346.1 GCF_903643065.1 Sphingomonas bacterium
CCGCGTCGCGGGCGGCGCGGGCGGCGGCGAGGTCGCCCGCGATGCGCTGGTCCCGGCCCTCGATCGTCGCCTGGACGCGCGGCAGCATGCCCCGGCCGACGACCAGGAACACCAGCCCGAACGTCACGGCGAGCCAGAAGATCTGCGACAGGTAGGTCGCGGCGAGCTGGGATATCTGCGGCATCGAGCGTCCCGACAGGGGCCGGCGCGGGGCCGGCCCCGATGCGCTTACTTGGCGACGAAGATCAGGATCATCGCGACGACGAAGGCGAGCAGCCCGAGCAGCTCGGCGGCCGCGAAGCCGATGAACAGCCGGCCCTGTTGGCCGTCGGCCGCGCCCGGATTGCGCAGCGCGCCCTCCAGGAACGAGCCGAACACGTTGCCCACGCCCAGCGCCGCGACGCCCGCGCCGATGCCCGCGAAACCCGCGCCCAGCAGCGCCGCCGAATGTGCGTCCATGTGTCTCAAACTCCGATGGTGATTAGTGAAGGTTGACCGCGTCGTTGATGTACAGCGACGTCAGCAGCGCGAAGACATAGGCCTGGATCGCCGACACCAGCAGCTCCAGCGCGCAGATGCCGATCATCAGCACGAAAGAGGGAATGCCGACGCCGAGCCCGAAGCCGAGCCCGGCATTGCCCGAGTTGATGACAAAGCCGCTCAGCACCTCCAGCAGCACATGGCCCGCCGTCATCGCGACGAACAGCCGCAGCGCCAGGCTGAACGGGCGCACCATGAACGACACGAACTCGATCGGCGGGATCAGCGGCAGCAGCAGCACGGGCGTGCCGTGCGGCACGAACAGGCTGAAGAAGTGCAGACCGTGCCGCCAGAAGCCGACGACCAGCACGATGGAAAAGCTCATGATCGCGAGCACGCCCGTGATCGTGAAATGGCTGGTGAAGGTGAACGGATGCACGCCGACCACGCCCAGCGGCAGCAGGCCCAGGATGTTGGCGAACAGGATGAACATGAACAGCGAGAAGACGTATGGGACGTACCGCCGGCCTTGCGGCCCGACATTCGCCGCCAGCATGTTGTCGATGAAGCGCGTGGCACTTTCCACCGCCATCTGCCAGCGGCCGGGCACCACCTGCCCCCGCAGGCCCCCAAGCATGAACGCCCAGAGCGCGACAACGGTGACGCACATCCACAGCGCCGAATTGGTGAAGTCGATCGAATGGCCACCGACGTGAAACAGCGTTCCGAACGACTGCACCTCGAACTGGTGCATCGGATCGATCCTGCCGCTGTCTGCCGCCACGTGCCCCAACCTCAACTGGCCCCAACCCAAATGAAAGCGCCCGAAGTGCTACTTCGAGCGCCGCGATAACCGGAAGATGTTCCTGAACGCGACGCCGATCCCTGCAAACAGCAGCAGCAACAGGAAGGCCGGGGTGGTGTGGAAGACCTTGTCCAGGACAAAGCCGATCGCCGCACCGCCGATCATCCCCCCCAGTAGCTCGGCGAGCACGCGGTTGCCGAGATCGTAACTCTCGCCGGCATCCGCCTTGTTCGCGCCCGTGCGCTGCCGTTCGACGCGGTCCGCCGCCGCCAGCCGCTCATCGAGCGACCGGAGCCGGGCCTCCTCGCCGGGGTCTGAACCGGGCTCTCGTTCGGCCACTCAACGCTTCCCCATGGGCAGGCGAAAGGCAGCCAACCGGCGAGCCCGCCAAGGCAGCGGTCGGTTAGCGGGGGGGTACGGGGGTGTCAAGCAAGTCCCTCTCCCATTGGGAGAGGGAGGGAGCCGACGCAGTCGGCGGAAGGGTGAGGGTGAGCGATGCCCGTCCCACCCAGCTACGCTGGGCGGGCCCCTTCCCTCTCCCGGTGGGAGAGGGACTTAGCCACAGCGCCCGTCGCGCTCGGGCGGGCCCGCCCCGCGCGTCGCCCAGCTGCCGCCGGGCGTGCGGTATTTCTCGCCCGCGCCCGTCTGCTCGATCAGGCGGCAGCCGCTGGTGAAGGCGAGCTGCTCCACCGTCGCGCCCGACGCCTGCGCGCGTTGCGTATAGGCGGCCTTGCGCTGGATGTTGATGTTGCTGACCAGCGCGCGCAGCTCGGCCGAGCCGGCGCCGACCACGCCCAGATAGCCGTCGGGCTGCTCGCCCACCTCGCCGCCCGCGCGCGCCGCCTGATAGGCGGGATCACGCTGCGCCATCCCCGGCGTGGCGAGCGCCGCGATCATCGCCATGGCCATCAGCTTGCGCATCAGAAGATCCCCGGATTGGACTTGATGACCGACCTGGCGTCCGCGTCCAGCTTGACCACCACGTCCTGCGTCACCGCGATGTTGAGGTTGATCTCGATCGGCTTGTTGGGCGCGGTCACGTTGACGCAGCCGCCCGCCAGCATCGGCGCCAAGATCCACATCCTCATCGCGGCGTCTCCCCTGGCACCGGCGCGCTTGCCGGCGGCTGAACGGCCGGGGCGAGCAGCTCCGGCAGCTCGCGCCCGATCAGCGCGCGCGGATCGTGGAAGCTCGCGGTGGTGTCGAGCAGGCCGCGAAACGGCGCGCGGATGCGGACGTTGAACACGAACGGCA
Source organism: Sphingomonas bacterium (assembly GCF_903643065.1). GTDB lineage: Bacteria > Pseudomonadota > Alphaproteobacteria > Sphingomonadales > Sphingomonadaceae > Sphingomonas. The sequence continues at coordinate 2,540 of NZ_CAHJWX010000346.1, forward strand.
GCCGCTGCAAGCGGCGGACGACGAAGTTGCTCCGGGCGCCCACGCCCTGGCGCACGCCGGCGAAGCGCACCCCCGTCACCATCTCGCCGGCGAGCGGCCCGTCCATCGTCACGTCGAGCGAGCGATAGCGCAGCGAGCGCAGCGTCTGGAAGGCGAGATTGCCCCAGAAGCCAAGGTCCTTGGCGGTCAGTTCGCCGACATAGGCGATCGTGCCGCCGCCCGCGCGGACCGCGAGCCGGCCGCCCTCGATCCGGCCGCCATCCGCGTCGAACACCATCGGCAGCGCGCCGTCGAAGGTGCCGGTCGCGTCGAGGTTCGGGAAATCGAACGATTGCAGGAACTGGTCGGCCCTGGCGCCCGCGACATGGAAGGTGAGCCGGCGCCGCGCGGTGGCGGCGAAGTCGAGCAGCGTCGGGTCGAGCGTCAGCGCGCCACCCGCGAACGGCCAGGCCGCGCCCTCCACCTGCACCAGCGGGCCGGGGAGCAGCTGGAGCGTGACGACGCCGTCCGTCACCGGCACGCCCGGGTTGATCGAGGCGACCGACAGCCGCTGGTGCGGCGCGCTCCGCAAGGCGAGCAGGTCGTCGAAGCGGATCGTGCCGGCCAGGCCGGTGACCGGGCCGAACGCGGCGGCCAGATCGAGCCGGTCGGTGCCGACCGCGCCGGTCGAGGTGACGCCGGCGGGCCCCCAGGCGATGTGCCCCTGCCCGCGCACCGTGTAGCTGTCCGCGCTGATCGTCGTGTCGGTCTGGAAGGCGA
>NZ_CAHJWX010000347.1 GCF_903643065.1 Sphingomonas bacterium
GCGGCGGCAGCGGCACGCCCGCCCGCGCCAGCCCGATCGTCATGCCGCCACGCGCGCGGACCAGCTGGGGAACGGGTCACGCATCCCCAGCCACGCCGCCGGGGTGAAGGCGAGCGCGGGCACCAGACAGGCGTCCAGCCCGGCGCGGATCGCCGCCTCGTCCATGTCGACGCCGATGAACACCAGCTCCTGGCGCCGGTCGCCCCAGATCGGGTCCCAATGCTTTAGCGCATATTGCTCGAAGCTGCCGTCGGCGGGCCAGCGGTTCTTGGGCACCGCCGCCCACCAGCGGCCGAGCGGCTCCACCGTCACCTGATGCCCGGCCTTGGCCAGCTCGCCCAGCCAGTCAGGCCGCGTCGCCAGCCAGAAGAAGCCCTTGGCCCGGATCACGCTGCGCATCTCGCCCGCCTCCGCCAGGAAGGCGCGGAACCGGGCGGGATCGAATGGCCGCCGCGCGCGGTAGACGAAGCTCTCGATCCGATATTCCTCGCTCTCGGGCCGGTGCTCGGCAAAGCCGTACAGCTCCTTGGCCCAGAGCGGGTGCTGCTCGGCGCGTTCCTCGTCGAACAGCCCGGTGTCGAGCAGCGCGGCGATCGGCACCCGACCGAAGTCGCTCAACACGATCCGCGCGTCGGCGTTGAGCGAGGCGCAGACCTGTTTCACCGTCGCCAGCGTGCCCGCGTCCACCGCGCCGGCCTTGTTGATCACGATCACGTCGGCGAACTCGATCTGCTCGACCAGCAGCGCCACCAGGCTGCGGTCGTCGCCATCGCCCGCCGTCTCGCCGCGATGGCCGAGCAGGTCGTGGCTCGCATAGTCGGCGAGCAGGTTGGCCGCGTCCACCACCGTCACCATCGTGTCCAGCCGCGCCACGTCGGCCAGGCAGCGCCCCTCCTCGTCGCGGAACGAGAAGGTCGCCGCGACCGGCAGCGGCTCGGAAATGCCCGTGCTCTCGATCACGATCGCATCGAAGCGCCCCGCCTCCGCCAGCCGGCGCACCTCGATCAACAGGTCCTCGCGCAACGTGCAGCAGATGCAGCCGTTGGACATCTCGACCAGCGCGTCCTGCCCCCGCGCCAGCGCCGCGTCGCCGCCGCGCACCAGCTCGGCGTCGATGTTCACCTCCGACATGTCGTTGACGATCACCGCGATCCGCCGTCCCTCGCGGTTGGCGAGCAGGTGGTTGAGCAGCGTCGTCTTGCCCGCGCCAAGGAACCCGGACAGTACCGTCACCGGCAGTCGTTCGGCCAACACCATATCCTCCTTGCGAATCACGATATGATGTATCATTGGCGCCAGACAGGGGTCCCGGGCAAGGACTATTGATGGCGACTGGAACCACGCGCGTCGACTGGGTGGAGCGCGTCGCGATCGGGGCGTCGGCGGCATGCCTCGTCCATTGCCTGGCGCTGCCGCTGCTGATCGCGGCGCTGCCGGCGCTGAGCGCGGTGCTGGACATCCCCGAAAGCTTCCACCTCTGGGCGCTCGGGCTTGCCATCCCGGCCGCGCTGTTCGCCTTGCTGCAAGGGCGGTCCAAACATGGCGACACCGGCCCGCTGCTGCTCGGCTTGGTCGGGCTGACGCTGATGGTGCTGGGCGCGCTGGTCGTTGCCGAGACGGCGGAGACGCCGGTGACGGTGGCGGGCAGCCTGCTGCTCGCGGGCGCGCACCTGATCAACTGGCGCCGGCGCCATGCCTGCGGTTGCTAGGGTCGCTGGCGATCGACGTTGGCCCCATTCTCGTCGCCCCCTCTCCCAATGGGAGAGGGGAGCGGATAGTGGTGAAGGTCTAACGCCTGTGCGCCGCCTGCCTTCCCCGGTCGGCTGATCAGCCGACCGGCGTCATTGCGCAGACGGTGCGCACCACGCGGCCGCCGATCGTCTCCGACGTCACCGGCAGCGCCGGCGCGGTAGACGCGCCGCGCTGTACGGTCCGGCCGTCCGCGTCGCGTGCGTCAAAGGCGAGCAGGCGCCAAGTCCGCGCGGCGCAATCGATCTCCTCGTCCTGATAGACCAGCACGATCGCGCCGGTGATCGTGCCGGGCGAACCGATCCGCACCCGCGCGAACCGGCGATCACCGCCGATCCGCAGGCTGGCGCGTTCGACGAAGATGCGAAGCCGCGAAATACTGACCCCGACGGGGACCCAAGCGCCCGGCGGATCGCTCCCCGCCAGCGCCAGCGCGAGCAGGAAGCTCAGCGGACCTGCGCGCTCGTCATGCGGAAGAACAGGCCGTTGTCGCCGTTGTTCTCCAACCCGAACGTACCGGTCACCGTCACCAGCCTCGCGGAAAAGGCGATCGGGCGCGCCGTGCGCACCTCCACCACCTCATTGGGCTCGCCCGGCGGGCAGAAGGCGCAGACGGGGGTGTATTTGGACAGCAGGAAATGATCGCCGCGCACCGCCGCATCGAGCGGCATGATGAAGCCCGGCAGCGTCAACGTCTTGCCGACCAGCGCGCGCACGGCGGGGGGATGGGCGGCGGTGAAGATGCCGCGTGAGTCATCCTCGGCGATGCGCGTCGTCCGCAAAGTCGCCCACAGCGGCGAACGGCCCTGCGGCAGCCGTACCTGCGCGCTCCGCTCCCCCGCGCCCTGGATCTGGCCCAGCGCCGGCTGCCCCAGCGCGATCGCCGCGAGCAGCGCCAGCCTTCCCCCTCGTGTCATAGCTTCTTGGCCCCGTTCAGCTTGAAGAACAGTCCCTTGTCGCTCTCCTGCACCAGTTGGAGCGTGCCCTCGATCGTGATCGGCGACTGGGTGTAGGCGACGGGCTTGCTCGAGAACACCTCGATCGCCTCGGTCGGCTCGTTGGGCGGGCAGAACGGGCAGCCGGCACTGCGCCGCGTCAGCACGAAATGCGGCGAGGTGGTGCTCGACTCGACCGGGAGCATGTAGCCGGTGATGGAGAAACTGGCGCCGTTCTCCTTCTTGAGCAGCGGCGAGAAGGTCGCGCGGTACACGCCCTTGGCCTCATCCGCCGTCACCTTGGCGTCGTGGAAGAAGATCCAGCGCAGGTCGTCCTCATGGTCCAGCGTGCCGTTGCCGTTCGGGCCCCAGCTGCGATCGCCGCCGGGATAGAATTGCGCGGGCGCGCCCGCCGGAACGAGCGCGGTGGCGGCCAGGGCAAGCGACAGGAGAAGCTTTTTCATGTCAGCCTCTTAACACCTGCGCCGGTCGAAGGCGATAGGCCGCGACCGCCGGCACGATCGCCGCGAGCAGCGCCAGGCCGATTGCCGCCAGCACGATCAGCGCGTCGGCGGCGCCGGGCGCCGGCAGCGCCAGCGCGGGTCC
>NZ_CAHJWX010000348.1 GCF_903643065.1 Sphingomonas bacterium
GGCGCGCGGGTGCCGATCGCCGACGCGCAGAGCGCGGCGCAGCTGGCGGCGCTGGCGCGCAACACCGCCGAGTTCGGCATCCGCTATATCGACGAGACGGCGGCGGAGCAGGGCATCGTCCATGTCGTCGGGCCTGAGCTGGGCTTCACCCTGCCCGGCACGACGCTGGTGTGCGGCGACAGCCATACGGCCGCGCACGGCGCGCTGGGCGCGCTCGCCTTCGGGATCGGGACGAGCGAGGTGGAGCATGTGCTCGCCACGCAATGCCTGCTGTTGCAGCCGTCGCGGACGATGGAGGTCCGCGTCGAGGGCGCGCTCGGCTTCGGGGTGAGCGCCAAGGACGTGATCCTCGCCGTGATCGGCCGGATCGGCGCGGCGGGCGGCACCGGCCATGTCATCGAATATACCGGCGACACGATCCGCTCGCTCTCGATCGAGGGCCGGCTGACGATCAGCAACATGAGCATCGAGGCGGGCGCGCGCGCCGGGCTGATCGCGCCCGACGAGGCGACGTTCGCCTATCTGAAGGGGCGGCCGCTGGCGCCGGCGGGCGCGGAGTGGGACGCGGCGCTCGCCTGGTGGCGGACGCTGCCGACCGACGCGGGCGCGGCGTACGATCGGTCCGTGCGGCTCGACGCGACCGACATCGCGCCGACGCTGACCTGGGGGACGAGCCCGGAGGACGTGGCGCCGGTGACCGGGCTGGTGCCCGAGCCCGACGGCTTCGCCGACCCCGCCAGGCGCGACGCGGCGCGGCGCTCGCTCGCTTACATGGGGCTCGCGCCGGGCCAGCGGCTGCAGGACGTCGCCGTCCAGCACGTCTTCATCGGATCGTGCACCAACAGCCGCATCGAGGACCTGCGCGCGGCGGCGGCGGTGGCGGACGGGCGCCACGTGGCCGACGGGGTGCGCGCGATGGTGGTGCCGGGCTCGGGCCTGGTGAAGCGGCAGGCGGAGGCCGAGGGGCTGGACCGCATCTTCACCGGCGCCGGCTTCGAATGGCGTGAGCCGGGCTGCTCGATGTGCCTGGCGATGAACCCGGACAAGGTGCCGCCGGGCGAGCGTTGCGCCTCGACGAGCAACCGCAACTTCGTCGGACGCCAAGGGCCGGGCGCGCGCACGCACCTGCTCAGCCCGGCGATGGCGGCGGCGGCGGCGGTGACGGGGCGGCTGGCCGATGTGCGGGACCTGATGGGAGGACGGCCGTGAAGAAGGTATTGGCGTTGCTGATCGCGGGCACGATGCTGAGCGGGGTGGCGGCGTACATGGCGTCGGCGCGGGTCGAGACCGCCCGCTGATCGGAGCCGGGCTGGTCCCGGCCTCCACGCCACCCAGGAGCTGTCATGCAACCAGTCACCATCGTCAGCGGCGCCGCTTATCCGTGGGGCGCCAACAACGTCGACACCGATATCATCATCCCCGCGCATTGGCTCAAGACGGTCAGCCGCGCGGGGCTGGGTCGAGGCGCGTTCGAGACGGTGCGGGCGCAACCGGGCAATCTGTTCGACGACCCGCGCTATGCCGGCGCGCCGATCCTGATCGCGGGCGACAATTTCGGCTGCGGGTCCAGCCGCGAGCATGCGGCCTGGGCGCTGCTCGACCTGGGCGTGCGCGCGGTGATCGCGCCGTCCTTTTCCGACATCTTCTCGGGCAATGCCGTCAAGAACGGGATCATCCCCGTCGTCCTGCCCCGCGCGGTGATCGACCGGCTGCTGGCGGCGGCGCTTGATCAGCCGGTGACGGTCGATCTGGAGACGATGACGGTCACCACCACCTTCCAGGACCGGTTCGCGTTCGAGCTGGACCCGTTCCGCCGCCGCTGTCTGATGGAGGGGCTGGACGAGATCGGGCTGACGCTGGCAAGGGATCGCGCGATCGGCGATTGGGAAGAAGGCGCCGGCGCGGCGCGCCCCTGGGCGATGCGGGAGCGGGCGGATGCGGGCGTTGCTGTCGAAGGCGGTCGGCGGGCCTGACACGCTGGCGCTGACCGACCTGCCGGAGCCGGTGGCGGGGCAGGGCCAAGTGGTGATCGCGGTCAGAGCCTGCGCGATCAACTATCCCGACGTGCTGATCATCGAGGATCGCTATCAGTTCAAGCCGCCGCGCCCGTTCGCGCCGGGCGGCGAGATCGCGGGCGTGGTGGACAGCGTCGGCGAGGGCGTCACGGGCTGGGCACCGGGCGACCGGATCATGGGCGTGATCGGCCATGGCGGGCTTGCCGAGAAGATCGCGGTCGATCCGTCGCGCCTGTTCCGCCTGCCGGCGGAGCGGAGCTTCGCGGCCGGAGCGGCGCTGATCCTGACCTATGGCACGGCCATCCACGCGCTGCTCGATCGCGGACGCCTGACGGCGGGACAGAGCCTGCTCGTGCTCGGCGCGGCGGGCGGCGTCGGGCTGGCGGCGGTGGAACTGGGCAAGGCGTTCGGGGCGCGGGTGGTCGCGGCGGTCTCGTCGGCGGAGAAGGCGGCGGCGTGCCTGGCGGCCGGGGCGGACGAGACGATCGTCTACGGCGCCGCGCCGTTCGATCAGGCGGCGTCCAGGGCGCTGGCCGAGCGGTTCAAGGCAGCGGGCGGGGCGGCCGGATTCGACGTGATCTGCGACCCGGTCGGCGGCGACTATGCCGAAGCGGCGCTGCGCTCGATCGGGTGGGAGGGGCGCTATCTCGTGGTCGGCTTCCCGGCGGGCATTCCCCGCCTGCCGCTCAACCTGACGCTGCTCAAGAGCTGTGATGTCTGCGGGGTGTTCTGGGGCGCGTTCGCGGCGCGCGACCCGGCGGCGAACACGGCGCATGTCGAGCATCTGTTCCGGCTGTGGGCCGACGGCAGGATCGCGCCGCGCGTGACGGAGGTGTTCCCCTTCGAGCGCGGCGGCGACGCGATCACCAGGATGGCCGCGCGCGGCGCGATCGGGAAGCTGGTGGTGGCGGTGAGCTCCTGATCCCCCCGCGACGGAAGGACGGAAGGTCTACCGCCCCGGCGTCGGGCTCGGGGCGGGAGCGGGCGTCGCAGCGCCGGCGCGGCGCTCGGCGATCGCCTGGCTGATCTCTGCCGGCACGGCCGCCATCCGCTGGCTGAACTGCGCGCGGGCGGCGTCGCGATAGGCGGCGGGGAAGCTCGGGCTGCTCACCCAGCTCTCGAACTGTGTCGACAGCGCGGCCTGTTCGGCGGCGCAGCCGGCGATCGCGGCCTTGGCCGCATCGTCCGTGGTCGCGGCGGTCGGCGCGGTCGAGGTCTTGGCGCCCAGGCACGTACCGAACGCCTGCGCGGCGGCGGCGAAGGCCGGCGGCGGG
>NZ_CAHJWX010000349.1 GCF_903643065.1 Sphingomonas bacterium
CGGCCCGCGCGGCGGCGCGACGGGACCGGTCCAGGCGCTGCCCGCCCCGACGCTCGGGCCCGAGCATCAGGTCACCGATCCCAACGCCAAGACGATCAAGAGCCTGCGGGTCGAGGGATCGCAGCGCATCGAGCCGGAGACGGTGCTGTCCTACACGCGGCTGCGCGTCGGCATCCCCTATGACGCGGAGTTCCTGGATCAGGCGCTCAAGGACCTGGGCGCGTCCGACCTGTTCGCCGATTTCCGGATCGAGGGCGCCGAGACGGGCGACATCGTGGTGCGCGTACGCGAGAACCCGATCATCAATCGCGTGATCTTCGAGGGCAACAAGACGCTCAAGCAGGACAAGATCGACAAGGAGGTCAAGCTCAAGCCGCGCCAGATCTTCACCCGCTCCGCCGTGCGCGCGGACGTGGCGCGGATCATCGAACTGTACCGGCGCCAGGGCCGCTTCGCCGCCGTGGTCAGCCCCAAGATGGTGTCGCTCGACCAGAACCGCGTCGACGTCGTCTTCGAGATCACCGAAGGCGCCAAGTCCAAGGTCCGTCAGATCAACATCATCGGCAACGAGGTGTTCTCCGACGACAAGCTGCGCGGCCAGATGGCGACCAAGCAGGCACGCGCGTTCCGCTTCTTCTCGTCGGCGACGTCGTATGACCAGGATCGGCTCAACTACGACCAGCAGAAGCTGCGGCAATTCTATCTGACCGAGGGCTATGCCGACTTCCGCGTCATCTCGGCCGTCGCGGAGCTGACCCCGGACAAGAAGGACTTCATCATCACCTACGTGGTGGAGGAGGGCAAGCGCTACAAGTTCGGCGACATCACCGTCGACAGCGAGATCCGCGACTTCGACAATAAGCGGCTCGCCTCGTCGCTGCCGGTGAAGAAGGGCGAATGGTTCAACGCCAAGCAGGTCGAGGACTCGGTCGACCAACTCAATCAGGCGGCGGGCCTGTTCGGCTATGCCTTCACGGAGGTGAACCCGGATTACCAGCCCGACCGCGACACGCTGACCATGACGGTGAACTTCCACATCGCGCAGGCGCAGCGTACCTATGTCGAGCGGGTGGACATCAACGGCAATACGCAGAGCCAGGACAAGGTGATCCGCCGCGAGATCCGGCTGGCGGAAGGCGATGCGTTCAACAGCTTCCAGGTCAAGCGCAGCCAGGATCGCATCAACTCGCTCGGCTTCTTCCAGGACAAGTTCGAGATCAAGCAGAACCCGGGCTCGGCCGGCGACCGCGTCGTGCTGGACGCGAACGTCGAGGAGAAATCGACCGGCGAGCTGCAGCTGTCGGCCGGCTATTCCAGCCTCGAAAAGGCGATCATCCAAGCCAATATCACGCAGCGCAACTTCCGCGGCAAGGGCCAGGAGCTGCGGCTGGGCGTCAACTATTCAAGCTATTCCAAGTCGATCGAGGCGGGCTTCACCGAGCCTTACCTGTTCGATAAGAACATCGCGCTGGGCATCGACCTGTTCCGCCGCGACTATAACAGCTTCTCCTATATCGGCGACACGCGCCAGACCACCTATTCGCAGGTCTCGACCGGCTTTCAGATCCGCACCGGCGTGCCGCTGACCGAATATTGGTCGCTGTCGGCGCGCTATGGCCTGTCCTATGACCAGGTCGGGCTGGACAAGGGCACCTATTACACCAACGGGGTCTGCGATCCGCTCAAGGCCGGTCGCTACCTGTGCGACAGCCTGGGCAACCGTTATACTTCGTCGGTGGGCTATTCGATCATCAACGACAGCCTCAACAGCCGGCTGCGCCCGACCGGCGGCTCGCAATTCACCTTCGGCCAGGACCTGGCGGGGCTGGGCGGCGATGTGAAGTATCTTCGCACGCGCGCCGAGTTCGCCAAGTATAAGGGCCTGGGTGGCGGCTTCGTCGCCTCGATCAACGCCGAAGGCGGCTGGATCAAGTCGCTGGAGAAGAGCCGGGGCGCGGGCATCGACAAGGTGCGGATCACCGATCGCTTCTACCTGGGCGAGCCGCAGTTTCGCGGCTTCGACATCCGCGGCGTCGGTCCGCGCGTCCAGCGGATCCCCTACACCACCGACCCCGTCACCGGTAAGCAGACGCTGGTGACGAGCAAGGACCAGATCACCGACGACGCGCTGGGCGGGCGCGCCTATTACCTTGGCCGGCTGGAGCTGGAGCTGCCGCTCGGCTCGGGCGCGCGCGAGCTGGGGCTGCGGCCGTCCATCTACGTTCAGGCGGGCTCGCTGTTCGGCATCGTCCAGCCGCTGCCGACGGCGACGTTCCCGGTCGACGCCAACGGCATCGTCCAGCCGCTGCCGGCAACCGATCCGGCGACGGGCAAGCTGCTCTACGCGAACACCTATGTACCGGACGCGACCCAGCCGACGGTCACCCAGTCGCGCACGACGCTGTGTCCGGTCGGCTATGCCGCGATGGCGACCGATGCGTGCGTCGGCACGGAGGTGAACGCGACCATCCCGGGTCAGGCGCCCTTCCTGGAGCGGTTCCTGGGCAACAGCGCCATGCCGCGCCTGTCCGTCGGGTTCGGCGTCAACTGGAACTCGCCGTTCGGCCCGTTGCGTATCGACATCGCCAAGGCATTGCTGTCGCGGCCGGGCGACGACAGGAAACTGATTACCTTCAACGTGGGAACCCAATTCTGATGCTCAAGCTCGCTCGCTTCCTCGCCGCCGCCGCGATCGCCGCGCCCGGCGCCCTCCTCACCGCCGCCCCCGTCCAGGCGCAGGTCGGCCAGGTCGCGACCGCCGATCCGCAGGCGGCGATGGCCAACACCAAGGCGTTCCAGGCTGCCGTCGCGCAGATCCGCGTCACCTACAAGGCGCAGATCGACCAGGCACAGGCGCGCGGCACGGCGATCGACGCCGAGCTGCAGCCGCTGGTGACGCAATTCAACGCCGCGCGCGCGGTGCCCAATGCCAACCAGCAGGCGCTCCAGACACAGCTTCAGGCGATCCAGGCCAAGCAGAACGCCGGCCGCGACGAGATCGCCCGGATCACCGCGCCCGCCGAGCGCGCGCAGCAATATGCGCTGGAGCAGCTCCAGCAGCATCTGAGCGACGCCGTGCAGGCCGTGGTGAAGGCGCGCAACATCGGGCTGATCGTGTCGCCGCAGGCGGTGCTGCTGAACCAGCCCGCCGCCGACGTCACGCCCGCGATCACGACCGAGCTGGACCGGCTGGTGCCGACCGTCAGCACGGCGGTGCCCGCCAATTGGCAGCCCGGGCAGCAACAACAGGCCGGCGCCGCGCCCGCGCCCGCCG
>NZ_CAHJWX010000350.1 GCF_903643065.1 Sphingomonas bacterium
GGCGCGCGCCGGACGCGGTGCGCCAGGTGGTCACGCTCGGCAGCCCCTTCGCCGGCAGCCCGCGCGCCTCCAACGTGTGGCGCCTATACGAGATGATGAGCGGCGGCTCGATCGACGACCAGGATCATCAGACGCATCTGGCCGAGGTCGCCGCGCCCGCGCCGGTGCCGTCATCGGCGATCTTCACCAGGAGCGACGGCATCGTCGCTTGGGAGAACTGCCGCGAGGTCGATTCGGCGTTGGCCGAGAACATCGAGGTGCACGGCAGTCACCTGGGGTTGGGCGTCAACCCGGCGGTGCTGTACGCGGTCGCGGACCGGTTGGCGCGGCCCGCGGGCGACCGTCGCCGGTTCACGGCACGGGGCATGAAGAGCTGGTTCTACCCCCGGCGGGGCTGAACAAGCCGCGACGCCACCGGTCGACCGACGACGGCGGGTCGCCGCGATCGATCCGGCCGTCAACGCCCGGAGGCTTGCTCGCCCTGACCGGTGAACCAGGTCGGATCGAACCGCGCCGGCAACGGCCGTGCTTCGTCCGGCGCGACGCCGGCGATCGCGGGCGACGGCTGTTGCTGGAATACCAACTGCTCGCCCAGCGAGGCCTGGACCACCGTGCCGACCGGTAGCTGCGCGCTCGTGCCATGGACCAGGAAGCCCAGCGGGCTGACCAGCACCATGGTCGCGATCGAGGTCGCCAACCCGCTCGTCCCCTCGTCCGATGCGCCGCCGTTCAGCCGGATGCGATCGCCGGACTTGTTTGTCTTGGTGGACACCTGCGTCCGCGTGCGAAGCGTCACGGGGTGTCCAGCATGCGTTCGTGCCGCTCCCCAGCAACGCCACCCTGACTAGGTCAGCCCTGCCCGCCGCCGCCGCGCAGCGTGATCACCGCGTCACGCCCGAATTGGGCGATCAGCTCGCCGATCTCGCGCGCCTGCGTCATCGAGCGGGTCGCCTGCTCGCGCAGGAAATCGCCCTGGATCTGCATCACCGACGACACATCGTTCGCCTGCGCCGCCTTGCGCATCGCGGCGAAGACCTGATGGGCGTTGCTTTCGGCCTGCTCGATGATCTTGAGACCGATCGCCTGATTGTTCTGCGCGACCTTCTGCCCGCCCTCGCGCAGTACCTCGCCCGCGCGCCTGACGGGCTCGGCGACGCGGTCCTGGAATGCGGTGCGCGCCTGCTCGCCGGCCTCGCGCATCCGGTCGGCCGCGCCCTTGGCGAAGCTCGCGGCCTCGTCGGCTGCGGGCTCGGACTGGGCGGCAGCATCGTGATAGGAGGTGTCATCGGCCATGGTCGGGCTCCTTTTTCGCGCGCTCGGGGGCGCGCTTGTCGGCGATGGCTTAACCGGCGGCGCGGCAACGGGTTGCACGCCATCGTGAGCGACCGCGACCGGCGTCGCGGGAGGGTGCGTCTCAGGCGGCGTCGATCGGCGCGGGGCCGCCGACCAGCCGGTGCTGCTCACGCTCGGTGACGCCATAGGCCCCGTCGGCAACCCGCTCCAGCCCGGCCGGGTCGCGCACGACGATCCATCCGCGTCCGGCGCTCAGCAGGCCCGCCCCCTCCAGCTCGTGGAGCGCGCCCGTGATCCCGGTGCGCTGGACGCCGATCATCGCGGCAATGAATTCATGGGTGATCTCCAGCCGGTCCAGCCCCACCCGGTCGCGCCACATCAACAGCCAGCGCGCGAGCCGTGCCGGCACCTTCTGCCAGGCGGCGCTGATCAGTCCCTCGGCGAGCTGCACCATCTGGCCCTGGATCGCGCGCAGCAGCATCGCGCGCAGATCGGGCAGGTCGCGCACGAGGGCTGCGAAAGAAACAGCATCGATCCGGATCGCCGACAGCGTCTCCGTCTGCACGAACGTTTCGTACGGCCAATGACCGTCCGCTAGCACGAGCGCGCCGCCCACGAACCCCTCATGGCCGGTCAGGCAGATCTCCGTGCGGGCAACATGGCCGTCGGCCTTCACCACCGACGCGATGCCGGACTCGGGAAAGAACGCCGCCGCCGCGGGCTGATGCGCCGGTTGGAGGATGTCGCCACGCCGCAGGATGACGCGGGTGGCATGGGGCGCGACGGCGGCCAGGCCGTCCGGCGCGAGCGCGGCGAGCAGGAGATTGGCGGTGTCGGACAATGGGGACGTGTCGATGGATCGACTCCTCGCCGATGCACACGCGACACCATCGCCGCGACGATGGTCGGAATTGGACAGAGCATGGCGCGCCCACCGTCGTCAACCTAGGTTAATCAAACAGGAGAGTCGGATTGCACGTCGCCGCCGCGATCACGCGATTGGAGCAGTATCAGGGGCGGATCACGGCGTTGATCGACCGAACGCGAGTAGCGCTCGACCAGCCGGCGCGCGACCCGGTCGCGCTGGCGACGCTGCGCTGGGAGATGCTGCGGCTGCTGCGCGAATACCAGCTGTTCAAGCATGGCGAGCTGTTCGATCCGCTGTTGCGCGCCGCCGATCTCGGGCGCCGCGGACGGGCAGCGTCGCTGAAGGCGCGCTGCATCGAGATGGCGGCAGCGGTCGGCGACCATGGCCGCCGCTGGGCGGAGGCCGGCACCGCAACCGCCGAACGCCACGCGGACGAAACGCACACGCTGCTGACCCGGCTGACGCAGCACCTGCTGCGCGAGCGGCTGGGCGTGACCGAGCTGCTCAGCGGCCTGCAACGGACGCGACAGGCATGAGCGCGCGGCGACATCACGCCCGGGCGCCCGGCAATGCGACCCGCGTCGATCCGTCCCACCTGTCGATCGCGGCGGTGCGCGCGCTGGCGCTGCCCGATCCGCTGGGCGAGGCGATCGAGACGCTGATCGCGTTCGGCATGCGCGTCGCGTCGCGGGCGGACGCTCCCGACCCCGCCGCGCCGCGCCTGGCCGGACGGCTTCATCGCCAGCTGCTCGCGCTACCGACCCTGTTCGACGGGACGGTCAGCGCCGATCCCGCCTTCACCATGCTGCTGGCGCTGGTGGCGGACGAGGAAAGCGATCGGGCGACCACCGTCTCCGACCTCGCCCGGGCCAGCGGCGCGCCCGCGACGACGGCGCTTCGGCATCTCGATCGGCTGGAAGCGCACGGGCTGGTCATCCGGCGCGCCGACCCAAGGGACCGGCGGCGCACACTGGTGACGCTGACCGACACCGGGCGCCAGGGCGTCGAGCAGGCAATGGCGGCGCTGATCGCGGCGTCGCGGTGAGGCTACCCCGTTCAGCGGGGGGCTAGCGCGACGCGTGGCCCGGCTCGGCCGGGGCGTCGCGTAC
>NZ_CAHJWX010000351.1 GCF_903643065.1 Sphingomonas bacterium
CCCCCGGCCCCTCCCGCGAGCGGGAGGGGAGAAGAGTCTACCGCCTCATGACTCGGAGTCCGCATGCGCGTCCTCCTCGGCCAGCGCCTGCTCCTCGGCCGGCGCGGGCTCTTCCTCAAACCAGTGCGCGCGCGCCGCCATGATGATCTCGTTGCCCTGCTCGTCGCTCAGCCCGAAGGCGCTGAGGATGCCGCCCTTGTTCTCCGGCCGGTCGGGCCGCTTGGGCGCGTCCTCGTTGCGCCGGCGCGGCTCGATGCGCTTCTTCTCGACCAGCTCGTCGGTCGCCAGGTCGGCCAGGTCGTCCAGCGTCAGGATCTTCGCCTTGCCCAGCGTCACCAGCATCGCCTCGGTCAGGTGCGGCAGCGCGGCCAGTTCATCCGACACGCCCAGCGCGGTGCGCGCCTCGCGATTGGCGGACTCGCGCCGGTCCAGCGCCTCCTGCGCGCGCGACTGAAGCTCGTCGACCAGATCCTCCAGCCCCTCGATCTGGCCCAGCTCGTCCGGCTCGACATAGGCGACCTCCTCCAGGCTGGTGAAGCCCTCGGCGACCAGCAGCTGCGCCAGCGTCTCGTCGACGTCCAGCTCGGTCTGGAAGGTCTCGGTGCGCTCGGTGAACTCCTTCTGCCGCTTGTCGCTCGCATCCTGCTCGGTCAGGATGTCGATCGCCTTGCCGGTCAGCTGGCTGGCGAGGCGCACGTTCTGCCCGCGCCGCCCGATCGCGAGGCTGAGCTGATCGTCGGGCACCACCACCTCGATCCGCTCCTCCTCCTCGTCGATCACGACGCGGCTGACGCTGGCGGGCTGGAGCGCGTTGACGACGAAGGTCGCGATGTCGGGGGACCAGGGAATGATGTCGATCTTCTCGCCCTGCATCTCCTGCACCACCGCCTGGACGCGGCTGCCCTTCATACCGACACAGGCGCCGACCGGGTCGATGCTCGAGTCGCGGCTGATCACCCCGATCTTGGCGCGGCTGCCCGGGTCGCGCGCGGCGGCCTGGATGGTGATGATGCCGTCATAGATTTCCGGCACCTCCTGCGCGAACAGCTTCTTCATGAAGTCCGGATGCGCGCGGGACAGGAAGATCTGCGGCCCCCGGTTCTCGCGCACCACCTTGAGGATGAGGCTGCGGATGCGGTCGTTGACGCGCACCACCTCGCGCGGGATCTGCTGGTCGCGGCGGATCACGCCCTCCGCGCGGCCCAGGTCGACCACCACATGGCCGAACTCGACGCGCTTGACGACGCCGGTGATGATCTCGCCGGCCCGGTCCTTATACTCCCCATATTGGCGCTCGCGCTCGGCATCGCGGACCTTCTGGAAGATGACCTGCTTGCTCGCCTGCGCCTGGATGCGGCCGAACTCGATCGGCGGCAGCGGATCGACCAGGAAGTCGCCGATCACCGCGCCCTGCTTCAGCTTCTGCGCGCCGGCGACGTCGACCTGCTTGTACAGGTCGTCGACCAGCTCCACCACCTCGACGACGCGCCACAGGCGCAGGTCGCCCGACTGCGCGTCGAGCTTGGCGCGGATGTCCATCTCGGCGCCATAGCGGTTCTTGGCGGCGCGCTGGATCGCGTCCTCCATCGCCTCGATGACAATGGCCTTGTCGATCATCTTCTCGGCCGCGACCGAATTGGCGATCGCGATCAGCTCGGCGCGGTTGGCGGTGACACCTTGGGAGGCGGGGGCGGCCATCAGTTCGGTTCCTCTGCTTCGATTTCGTCTTGTTCGTCGATCTCGTCGGCCCCCTCCAGGGAAAGGGGCCGGGTGGCGGCGATCAGCCGGTCGGTGATCAGCAGCTTCGCGTCGGCGATCTGCGACAGCGGCACCGTCATCGGCCCCGCGCCACGCACGTCGATCGAGACTTGCCAATCTCCATCGGCGCCATCGATCCCGATCAGGTCGCCGGTCAGTTGCTTGCGCGCCCCCAGCGGCTCGGCGAGCCGCAGCCGCGCCTCGTGCCCGGCCCAGTCGGTATAGTCGGCGAGCCGCGTCAACGGCCGGTCGATCCCGGGGCTGGACACCTCCAGCCGATATTCGTGCTCGATCGGATCGACGCCCTGCGCCTCCAGCTCGTCCAGCCGGTCGGAGATGCGCCGTGACAGCGCCGCGCAATCGTCGATCGTCAGCTGCCGCGTGTCCGGCCGCTCCGCCATCACCTGCAGCGTCGGGTCGGACCGGCCGCCGAACATCGCCACGCGCACCAGCGCGAAGCCGAGCGCGTCCGCCTCGGGTTCGATCAGCTGGGTCAACGCGGGCATGTCCGCCATCCGGGATCCTGGGATGCAGGGGAGCGGCGCCGCCGGGCGGACCCGGCAGCCTCTGTCACCTGACGATGTAGAGAACGCCACGTCGATAGGGCAGAACGCGCCATCGGGCAAGCGTCCCATGATCGGCCCTTCGTGAACGGAGGATCATGGGCAAGCGGGGACTGTCCTACATCCTCGGCCCGCGCTACGGCGCCGCCCTGTCGCCGCTCTTTCCTTCAAGCCTGCAATTGCACGGGCGGAAGGTCACGAATCCCACGTCCTTGGCGTGACCTTTCGCCGTCCAGGAGTCCATATGCGCCACCTGACCCTCGCCGCGCTCGCGCTCGCCGCCTGTTCGCACGCCCAGGTCCCCGCCGCCGCGCCCGAGTCGGTGCGCGGCAATCTGGCGCCGAGCCCGCCGGCCCCGTTCCGGATCGAGCGGCTGGAGCGCTTCAACGCGCCGTTCGCGATGGCCTTCCTGCCAAATGGCAGTCTGTTGGTGACCGAAAAGGGCGGGCACCTGAAATTGCGCGATCCGTCGGGGGAGATCGCCGACGTGACCGGCGTGCCGGCGGTTGCGGTAGGCGGGCAGGGCGGGTTGCTCGATATCGCGGTCGCGCCCGATTTCGCGGGGACCGGCGTCATCTACCTGTCCTATGCCGAGCCGCGCCCGACCGGGAGCAGCCTCGCGCTCGCGCGGGCTCGCCTCGCGGGCGATTGCGTGAGTCACCGCACGCCATGGTGTCGCTGGTCGCTGACCGACCTTCAGGTGATCTGGCGCGCCGGCTCCGACGGCAAGGGCGGCCAGTTCGGCGCCGCCATCGCCTTCGCGCCCGATGGCCGGTCGCTGTTCCTGTCCTCGGGCGAGCGCCAGCGTTTCACGCCCGCGCAGGACCCGGATCAGGCGCTGGGCAAGATCGTCCACCTCACGCTCGATGGAAAGCCCTGGCCCGGCAATCCGCAGGCGGGCAAGATCGGCGCGGCGAGCGTGGCGGTGATCG
>NZ_CAHJWX010000352.1 GCF_903643065.1 Sphingomonas bacterium
TCAGATCGCAAAAGCTAGCCAATCTCGCTGGTGACGGAGATCGCAAGCTAAGATGAAAGCGGGTCCCCGCAACCATCTTAACTTGCGAGAAGGACGGCTTGAATGCTGCGCGCCCTCACGTCGTGCTGGTTGGCGGCCCGTCCGCGCCGGTCGCCGCGTAGCGTCTGGCGGCCATCCTCGCCATTGCCCGAACCAACTCGACCAACCTTTCATCGGGCTGACCCTGGCGGACTAGCTCCAGCTTCCCGCCATCCTCAACGCCACTAACGTCAGTTTGTCGGCTTCGCGTCGGCATTGCTTTGGTCCTGCCACCCTACGACGGGCAACGGTCGCCTTTCCGCGTAAATCCGTCAAGGTGCACGCTAGCTACGTGCCCAACAGGCCAGCCTGCTTCTGCGGCAAGCAGGTTCTGCTCGGCGAGTGATTCTGATGGCTCTAGGGCCGTGTTACCCGCAGCGTTACCCAGCCCGGTTGGGAGGGGGCTTGCGGACCTGCTAAGTCATTGAAAAGGTGGTGGACGCACTTGGGCTCGAACCAAGGACCCGCTGATTTAGAGACATAGCCCTTTAACTGGCGTGAGATCTGCGCGAGAGCAGAGTGGAGTTGACCCTGTTCCGCTCAAGCTCTTCTTCCTCGCTGAACAAGGGAGATATGAGATCAGGTATTTAACAGCGGCAGACTGCGTTCACACCACAGTGGTCCCGGTGCCGCCGAGAGACTATGGCGGAGCCTTTCCCACGGCCTACCTGAGAGTGGTAGACGACGAGGGAGCAGAAAGCTCCCTCGGGGATCGAAATATATTAACATCAAGAAGTTAGAGCTGCGAACACGGCACCCACCCTCTCCGCCAATCCACCGGGGATCAGGGGCACAAATACCCGGTGGTGGAGCCGGGTCCGTCCGCTGCCGACCAGCGGCTTCACGCCGGCCCGGCGCGTGCGGGCGGTAACCACAACTTCACCGATCGGCCCTAGACCGCTCAACAGGATGTTCGAGGGTGGAACGATGCGCGATTGGCTGTTGGTGGCGAGCGGCGGCCTGATGCTGACCGCCTGTGGCGGCGGTTCGAGTGGGGCGACTTCATCGGTCGCGGTGGTGTCGGGCACGCCCACCCCGGCGCCCACGCCTACTCCCACACCCACACCCACACCCACACCCACACCCACGCCTGCGCCCACGCCGACACCGACCAGCGCCTATTCGCGCTACGCCGACCTGTCGGGTGATCGGAGCTTCGGGACGGCTTGTGCATCGC
Source organism: Sphingomonas bacterium (assembly GCF_903643065.1). Lineage (GTDB taxonomy): Bacteria > Pseudomonadota > Alphaproteobacteria > Sphingomonadales > Sphingomonadaceae > Sphingomonas. The sequence goes on from NZ_CAHJWX010000352.1 coordinate 1,256, forward strand.
TGCTGCTGAGCGGCGATCTGCCGACACCGCCTCAGCCGGCGCTGGCCTATGGCGAAGCGCTGACGCTCGGCTATGCCGCGGCCACGCGCGGGTGGACGATCGGCGGCGACGGTGTCGCCCAGTCGTTCGGGCCGGCCGACGCGGTGGCCGCGCCCGCCGGCCAGCTGAGCTATGAGCATGTCGTCGACGGGTCGGCGCAGCGCTTCACCGTGATCGATCCCGTCGTCGGCGGAACGACATTCGACTTCACACGCAGCTTCGCCCTGCGCACGGATCGCGCCGCGGGATCGACACTCTATTCGTGTGTGTTCGGGGTGCCGGCGGCGGCCGCCGCGGTGCCCACGGCGGCGGTCACCTATACCAGGATCAGCATCGGCGGCACCGCCCATCTCGGCGCGCTGGACGGCACGATCCAGACCTATGCGTTGAGCGGCAGCACGGGCGCGGTCGGCATCGACGCCACCGGCCAGGCGATCACCGTCACGGTGCATCTGCTCGGCAACCTGCAGACGGCGAGCGGAGTGGCGACCGCCGTCACCGACCTGGGCAGCTTCACCGGCACCGCCGCGCTCGATCCCGCCCATGGCAAGTTCACCGGCCAGCTCGACGGCACCGATCGCGTCAGCCTGTTCTCCTCGTTCAGCGGCTGGTTCTTCGGCGACAAGGAGAGCGGATCGGCGTTCGAGATCCTGGCGACCGACACCACCGCGGGCAGCCGGGTCGCCGCCGTCGGCACGATCGCCGCCGCCCGATAGGGTTCAGGTCCGCCGGCGCCACCACCCCGCGACGCGTGAGGTGGCCGCTTGCTTGACCAGGCGGGAGCCCGACAGGAACACCTCGGTCACGGTGGTCTGGATCCAGCGTGACCGGAAGGCGCGCGCGTATTTGCGATCGAACGCGGCGGCGCTGGTCCGGAAGCTGTCGTCCAGCGTGCCGCCGCTGAGGTGGCGCAGGTGGAAGTCGATCACATAGGCGCGGTGGCCCAGGATGTCGGCCATGACGCACAGGTCCGCTCCGTACATGTGATAGCCGGACAGATCGCGCGACAGGCATAGATTGGCGTCGCGCCGGACGACGAGGAAGTTCTCGTCCAGCGCGGTGACAGGCTGCGGCAGATCGCCCAGCGTGATGTCGTCGCCATGCGGATCGGTGATGCGCATCGCCACTCGTCCGACCGCGATGCCGCCGGCATTGCCGCACAGGGCCCAGCCCGGGTCGCGCGCCGTCAACTCGCGCAACCGTGCCTCCAGCGTGGCGCGATCGTCGAAACACAACTCGACGTCCTGATGGGTGAGGATGACGAACTCGCCCCGCGCCTCGACCAGGAACGCGTTATAGCCGGTGAAGGCGTCATGAACGTTGCCCCGCGAATTATCGATGCACAGATATTCGCAATCATCGCCGAACCCCGCCGCGCGATAGGAGCTCAGCATCCGGTCATACTGGTCCGGCCTGGTGACCAGCGCGCAGATCGTGAACGGGTGCGTCGGCCGGTCGTCGGGCCGGAGGACGCGGACACCGGCCGGAACCGACGCGGGCTGGGCGGGGATCAACGGCGGTCTCTCCGATGCGGACGCGCCCGGCTTAGGCGAGCCGGCGGGGCGGGGGCAAGGCCGATGCGCGGGGATCCGGGATCGGTCATCGCGAACGTGCTTATCGATCCATTCATCGTCTCTCTCCCGTCGCCGTCAACTCCTTCAGGGCTAACTGGCGGCAACAAAAAGGGAAAAGTTCATGGTGACTACGGCCAACATCGGAATGAACCTCGCTGGCGTGAACTATTACCAGACGGAGTTCCCGTTCATCGACCGGATGAAGACCGCGTCGTCCTGGATGGGCGCCGACAACATCAAGCTCGACGCGAACGGCTATCCGCTGGCGATCCCGGCGGGGGTCGACACGGTCTACACGATGGTCGGCATGGACCCGCTATCGGCGGGGCTCAACAACACCTATGTCCTGACCTATACCGGCACCGCGACGTTCGAGCTGCTGGG
>NZ_CAHJWX010000353.1 GCF_903643065.1 Sphingomonas bacterium
GCTGGCTCGACGCGGGCGGAACGGTCGCCTTCGTGCTCGACGGCGAGCGCCGCGCCGTGCGCCGGACGATCGCCACCGGCCGCCGCAACCCCGATCAGGTCGAGGTCACCGCCGGCCTCGCGCCCGGCGAGCGCATCGTGACCACCGCGCTCGGCCCCTACGCCGCCTACCAGACCCTCCTGCTCCGATAGGAACGCCATGATCCAGCTCCAGGACGTCAGCCGCACTTACGCCTCCGACGAGGTCGAGACGACCGCGCTCGCCGACATCGACCTGGCGGTCGAGGCGGGCGAGTTCGTCGCGATCATGGGCCCGTCGGGCTGCGGCAAGTCGACCCTCCTCAACGTGCTGGGCACGATCGACCGGCCTTCGGGCGGCCGCTACCTGTTCGAGGGCGCGGACATCGCCGCCGCGCCCGAGGCGTCGCTCGCCCGGCTGCGGCGCGACCGGCTGGGCTTCGTGTTCCAGAGCTTCAACCTGATCGACGAGTTGACGATCGCGGAGAACGTCGCGCTCGGCCTCGCCTATCGCGCGATGCCGGGACGGGAGAAGAAGGAGCGCGTCGTCGCGGCGATGGACCGGGTCGGCATCGCGCACCGGCGCGGCTACCACCCGCACCAGCTGTCGGGCGGACAGCAGCAGCGCGCCGCCATCGCCCGCGCCATCGTCGGCGAGCCCAAGCTGATCCTCGCAGACGAGCCGACCGGCAACCTCGACAGCGACAACGGCGCTCAGGTGATGGACATCCTGCAGGAGCTCAACGGCGACGGCGCGACCATCGTGATGGTGACGCACAGCCCCGCCCACGCCGACGTCGCCAAGCGCACCGTCCACATGCTCGACGGCCGCATCCTGTCCTCCGCGCGCCGGATGGCCTGAGATGCTGACCTCGCTCTACCGCTCGCTCACCCGCCACCGCCTGTTCGCCGCGCTCAACATCGGCGGGCTGGCGTTGGGGATCGCGACGTTCGGCATACTCACCTTGTTCGTTCGCTGGGAGCGCGGTTGGGATCGCTGGTTGCCCGGGGCCGACCGCTTATGGATTGTGCAGCAGACGTTCCACTTTCCCGGCGCGCCGCCAGAGCCGATCGACCTGACCATGCCGGCGCTGCTGGACGATCTCCGCGCCGAACTCCCAGGCACACGCGGTGTCCGCGTGATGCCCGTAACGGCATCAGTTCGTCACGAGGGCGTCGCCACGCGCGAGAAGCTGTCGCTGGTGGACCCGCAACTCTTTTTCTTGTTCGGCCAGCGATTCGTCGCGGGCGATCCGCGCGACGCGCTGGCCCGCCCGGACGGCTTGGTGCTGGCCCGCAAGGTCGCGGACCGGTACTTCGCACCCGGTCGCGCCCTGGGCGGCTCGCTGGACCTGTCGATCAACGGCGCGATCTTGCGCTACCACGTGACCGGCATCATCGCCGACTCATCCGGCGACACCAGCCTGCCGATGACGATGGCGGCTCCGCTGGATGCCTCCCGCTTCCCACAGCCCGATGGCGACAATTGGGCGCATCCTCAGGTCTACACGGTCCTGCGACTGCCCGACCAAGCGGCGGCGAGTGCGGTGGAGCGCAGGTTGCCGGCGCTCGTGACGCGGCATGGACGCGCGCTCGGGCCGGACCCGGCGCGGATCGTCACCTTGTCGCTGCGCCCGCTGACTGGCCTGCATCTCCAGCGGGCGACCGAACGAGCGATCGTCACGACGCTGGGCATCGTCGGCCTGCTCGCGCTCGCGCTCGCCATCGTCAACTACGTCAATCTGGCGACCGCGCAGGCGGGGACGCGCGCGCGCGAGGTGGCTCTGCGCAAGGCGGTGGGCGCCACGCGCGCCGCGCTGATCGCGCAGTTCACGGGCGAGGCGGTCGCGACGGCGGCGCTCGCCACGCTGATCGGATTGGCGCTCGCGGAACTCGCGATGCCCTTCGTCAATGCGGCGAGCGGCGCGTCGCTGGCCATCGTCTACGTCGGCAGGGACAGCATCCTGCCGGCGGCCGCGCTGCTCGCGCTAAGCGTCGGCGTGATCGCCGGCGTACACCCGGCGTTGCTGCTCTCGCGGTTCCGGCCCGCCGCCGTGCTGGCCGCTGCGCGCGCGCCCGGCGGTGGCCGGGCGGGAAGCCGGATGCGTCAGGTTCTGGTGACCGGCCAGTTCACGGTCGCGATCGCACTGAGCATCGGGACGGCGGTGATCCTCGCGCAGGCGCGCCATCTCGAACGCGCCGACCTCGGCTTCCGGCGCGACGGCGTGATCCTGGTGACCAGCTTCAACGATCCAGCGCTCGGCGATCGCCGCGACCGCCTTCGCGCGGCGTTGGGCACCCTGCCGGGCGTGACGAGCGTCACGGTGAGCGACGACGCGCCCGCGTTCCGCATCGCTCAGTCGCTGGGCGAGATCGGTCGATCCGCCATGACGGCCCCATTGCCGACCGCGCATCTCGTCTCCGTCGGTCCGGGCTTCTTCGACACGTATCGACCCCGGCTGCTTGCCGGCCGCTTTCCGGACGACGCGCATGCCGCCGACGCGGTACGTGGCGATGATCCCGCGACGCTCGCATCAGCGGAGCACGGCGTCGCCGTGACCCGGGGAACGACGGCGGCGTTGGGCTTCGCCAGCCCCGACCGAGCGATCGGGCAAATCTTTCAGCTCAGCCACGCGGCCCCGCTCCGGATCATCGGCGTCATCGACGACCTCCACTTCGGCTCGCCGCGCGAGGCGGTGACTAATACCGTGCTGTTCTATCACCCGGACGGGCCGCCGATCCAGATACTCGCGCTGCGGTTCATCAACGTCGATGACCGACAAGTGCTCGCCGCGGCCGCGACGGCGTGGCGTCGGATCGCGCCCGCCGTTCCGTTCGAGGCGCGAACGGCGGCGGCGCAATTGTTCAACGAATATTACCGCGCCGACGCGCAACGTTCCCGCCTGTTCACGATCGGCGCGGTGCTGGCGGTGGTGATCGGGTGCATCGGGCTGTACGGTCTCGCCGCCTTCGACACCGCGCGGCGGGTGAAGGAGATCGGCATCAGGAAGACGCTGGGCGCGTCGACCGGCGACGTGCTGCGGCTGCTCGTCGGGCAGTTCCTGCGGCCGGTGCTGGTCGCCAACCTGCTCGCCTGGCCGATCGCGTTCGTGGCGATGCGGCGGTGGCTGTCGGGGTTCGACGACCGGGTGGCGCTGTCGCCGCTGTTCTTCGTCGGCGCGAGCGCGGCGGCGGTGCTGATCGCGGCCGCCACCGTCGCCGGCCAGGCCTG
>NZ_CAHJWX010000354.1 GCF_903643065.1 Sphingomonas bacterium
GACTATACGCTGGAAAATGGCGTCGCGATCGCTCGACTGAACGATCCGGCAACGCTCAACGCGATGTCCGACGCGATGGGTGAGGAATTGCGCATGGCCGTCGCCCGTGCGCAGGGCGAGGCACGAGCGCTGCTGATCGGCAGCCACGGCCGCGCCTTTTGTTCGGGCGCGAACCTGTCCGGCGGCAGCTTTGAGATGGATGATCCGCAGCGCGACGCGGGATCGGGGCTGGAGGCGGTATTCAATCCGCTGCTGCTTGATCTCCGCGCGTCCGCCATTCCGGTGCTGAGCGCGGTGCGCGGGGCCGCCGCCGGTGTCGGCTGCGGACTGGCGCTGGCGGCCGACCTGATCGTCGCGGGCGAGAGCGCCTATTTCTATCAGGCATTCTGTCATGTCGGGTTGTCGCCGGACGGCGGATCGAGCTACCTGCTGGCGCGCGCCGTCGGCCGGGTACGGGCGATGGAAATGATGCTGCTCGGCGACAAGCTGCACGCCGCGACCGCGCTCGATTGGGGCCTGATCAACCGCGTCGTTCCCGATGACGAGGTCGACACGGCGGCGCTTTCGCTCGCCGTCCAGCTGGCGCGCGGGCCGCGCTCGCTCGGCCACATCCGCGCCGCCGCTTGGGCCGGCACCGATCGGCCGTTCGTCGAAGCACTCGCCTGCGAACGCACTCTTCAGAAACAATCGGGGCGCACCGAGGATTTTGCGGAGGGCGTCGCGGCGTTCCGGCAGAAGCGCCGGCCCGACTTCCAGGGACGCTGAGCGCGTTCGTTGCAATAGGAGCAGAGGATCCGTGACCAGCGTCGCCACCTTGGCCGTCGAGGACGGCATCGGCATCCTCACCATCGATTATCCGCCGGTCAATGCTCTGGGCGTCGCGGTGCGGCGGGGCCTTGATGAAGGGTTCCGCACGTTCGATGCCGATCCCGCGGTGAAAGCGATAATATTGATCTGCGCCGGGCGGACTTTCTTCGCCGGGGCCGACATCGCCGAGCTCGGCAAGCCGATCGCAAAGCCGGACCTCGGCGCGGTGTTCGACATCCTCGACCACGGCAGCAAGCCGGTGATCGCGGCGATCCACGGCACGGCGCTGGGCGGCGGATACGAACTGGCGCTGGCATGCCATCACCGCATCGCCGTGCCTTCGTCCAAGGTCGGATTGCCCGAGGTCAAGCTCGGACTGCTGCCGGGCGCGGGCGGCACACAGCGTCTGCCGCGCATAGTGGGCGCCGCGGTGGCGCTAGACCTCATCAGCAGCGGACGTCCGGTCAGTGCGCCCGAGGCGCTCGGGCTCGGGATGATCGACGCGCTGGCCGCTGAAGGCAGTTTGCGAAAGGACGCCATCGCGTTCGCGCGTGGCCTCGTCGACGCCGCGCGCCCGTCGCAGCGTGTTCGCGATCGAGACGACAAGCTCGTGCCGGCGCGCGAGAATCCCGGACTGTTCGACGCCTTCCTTGCCCGCAACGGACGCGCGTTTCGCGGGCTCAAGGCGCCGGCGAGCATTGTCGAAGCGGTCCGCGCCGCCGTGACGCTGCCCTTCGATGAAGGAATGAAACGGGAGGCGGAACTGCTCGGGCCGCTGATGGCCAGCACGGAATCGCAAGCGCAGCGCTATGCCTTCTTCGCGGAGCGCGAGACCGGAAAGATCCCCGATATCCCGTCCGCCAATCCGACGCTGCCGATCGCGCGCGTCGGCGTGATCGGCGCGGGGACGATGGGCGGCGGCATCGCGATGAATTTCCTGAACGCCGGCCTGCCCGTGACGATCGTCGAGACCGCGCAGGACGCGCTCGACCGGGGCATGGCGACGATCCGCCGCAATTACGAAGCGACCGCCAGGAAGGGGCGCCTGACCGCCTCTGAAGTCGAGGAACGCATGGCGCTGCTGAGCCCGACGCTCGACATGGCCGCGCTCGGCGAGGCCGACCTCGTGATCGAGGCGGTATATGAGAGCATGGAGGTCAAGCGCGCCGTGTTCGCGCGGCTCGACGCGATCGCCAGACCGGGCGCGATCCTTGCCTCCAATACCTCTTTCCTCGATCTCGACGCGATTGCAGCAGTGACGGCGCGGCCGGATCGTGTGATCGGCATGCACTTCTTCTCGCCCGCCAATGTCATGCGGCTGCTCGAAGTGGTGCGTGGCGCGAAGACCGACCCGGCGGTGGTCGCAACCGCGATGAAGCTCGCGCGGACGATCGGCAAGGTGCCGGTGCTCGCGCGCGTTTGCCACGGCTTCATCGCCAACCGGCTCATGACGCCGCGTGGCGAACAGGCCGAGGCGCTGCTGCTGGAAGGACCTACGGCCGAGGCCATCGATCGGGTGATGACCGACTACGGCTTCCCGATGGGACCGTTCCAGCTGGATGATCTCGTCGGGCTCGATGTGCTCGGCCGCGACGCGACCGAGCGGACGCTGCGAGGTGACCTCGTCGCGCTGGGCCGGCTTGGCCAGAAGGGCGGAGGGGGCTTCTACGATTACGACGCGCAACGCAACGTCACGCCTTCGCCCGTGGCGGCAGCGGCCGTCGCTGATTTCCGGCGCTTCAAGGGGATCGCCGATGACGGCGCGCAGGGTGCCGACGCGATCCTCGCGCGGCTGCTCTATCCCGTCGTCAACGAGGCCGCGAAAATCCTGGAAGAGGGCATCGCGTTACGGGCGTCGGATATCGATATCGCGGCGATCCTAGGCTATGGCTGGCCGGTCCAGACCGGGGGGCCGATGTTCTGGGCCGATACGGTCGGGCTGCCGGCGATCGTCGCCAAGCTGCGCGATTATGAGGCCGCTTATGGCGAGGCTTTCCGCCCCGCCGCGCTGCTCGCACGGCTTGCGGCGGAGGGCGGACGCTTCACTCCTGCTTGAGCGGCTTACCAATTGGCAGACGCCGCGGCGCGCGCCCGGTGAACCGCGGGGCTGCCGAGGAACGCGCGGTCGAAGAATGCCCGACGCACCCAGATGCTCAGGTCATACTCCCATGTGTAGCCGATGCCGCCGTGCGCCACGACCGCCGCGCGCGTGACCGAGGTGAAGCAGTCGGCGAGATGCGCCTTGGCGATCGCCGCCACTCGCCGGGCGTCGGGCAGCGCGACGTCCCAGGCATACGCGGCATACCATACGAGCGCGCGCGCCGGCTCGACCTCCAGCGCCATTGTCGCGAGCTGGTGCTTCAGCGCCTGAAACCGTCCGATCGGCTGGCCGAACTGCTCGCGCTCCTTGGCGTAGGCGACCGCCATGTCGG
>NZ_CAHJWX010000355.1 GCF_903643065.1 Sphingomonas bacterium
GGGGTGCCCGCGGGCCCGGCGCTGGCCGCGGCGGCGGGTGAACCGATCCGCTACAACGCGATCGCGCTCGACGCGGCGGGGCGGCCGGTGCCGGTCCTCCATTCCGACGAGGGCTTCGCGCTGCTGTTCGGCATGCCCGGTCCCGACGCGCTGGGCATCGCTGCGGACACGATCGCGCGGCCGTTCCCGGCGGGGCTGATGACCGGCATCGGGATGCTGGTCGCCAACCCGGTCTTCGCGAGCCCGGCGCTCCAGGCGCGCTTCTCGCCCGCCGCCTATCACGGCGCGGTCGTCTGGTCGTGGCAGCAGGCGGTGGCCGCCGCAGGGTTCGCGCGGCAGATCGCGCGCGCCGACCTGCCGGTCGCGAGCTGTGCGCGGCTGCGGTCGGCGCAGGCCGGGCTGTGGACCGCGATCGACGCCGGGCGCGGCGTGCAAAGCTCCGAACTGTGGTCGTGGCGCTACGCCGACGGCGGCTATCGGATCGCGCCGTTCGGGGCGAGCGGCGCCGACGCGGACGAGTCGAACGCGGCGCAGCTCTGGAGCACCGTCTACCTCGCCGTGAAGCGTCCTGTCGGCGTCGCCGGATGCGGGGGGCGCTGAGCATGGGCCCCGTCCGCCGCGTCGTGATCCTGGGCGGCGGCACCGCCGGCTGGATGACCGCCGCCGCGCTCTCCAAGGCGCTCGCGAGCACCGGCATCGCGATCACGCTGATCGAGTCGGAGGAGATCGGCACCGTCGGCGTCGGCGAGGCGACCATCCCGACGATCCACTGGTTCAACACGCTCGTCGGCCTGGACGAGGGGCGGTTCATGGCCGACACCGGCGCGACGTGGAAGCTGGGGATCGAGTTCCGTGGCTGGCAGGGCGACGGGAGCGCCTATTTCCACCCGTTCGGCACCTATGGCGCGCCCGGCGACGCGGCGATGTTCCCGCACCGGCTCACGCGCGCATGGCTGGCGGGCGAGGACGCGCCGATCGAGGCGTTCTCGCTGACCACGCAGGTCGCGCGCGCGCGGGCGTTCGCCAAGCCCGTGGGCGATCCACGCTCGCTGCTCTCCACGCTGGGCCACGCCTTCCACTTCGATGCCGCCCGCTACGCCGCGCACCTGCGCGCGCTGGCTGAGGCGCGGGGCGTCGTGCGGGTGGAGGGCAAGGTCGCGCGGGTCGACCGCGACGGCGACGGCGGCCACGTCCGCGCGCTCGCGACCGAACGCGGCGACACGGTTCCCGGGGACCTGTTCGTCGACTGCTCGGGCCTGCGCGGGCTGCTGATCGAGCAGACGATGAAGGCGGGATACGACGACTGGTCCCACTGGCTGCCCTGCGATGCCGCCTGGGCCGCGCCGTCCGAGCCCGAAGCCGCCGCGACCCCCTATACGCAGGCGACCGCCGATGCGGCCGGCTGGCGCTGGCGCATCCCGCTCAGGCACCGTGTCGGCAACGGCTATGTCTTCTCCACGCGGTTCGAGGAGCCGGAGGCGGCGCGCGAGCGGCTGGTCGCGGCGATGGAGACGCCGCCCGGCGCCGAGCCGCGGCTGATCCGCTTCGTGCCGGGCCGCCGCCGACGCGCCTGGGTCGGCAACGTCGTCGCGATCGGCCTGGCGGCGGGGTTCCTAGAGCCGCTCGAATCGACCAGCATCCACCTGATCCAGAGCGGGATCGGCAAGCTGCTGTCGCTGTTCCCGCGCGACGATGCGGACCCCTTGCTGGCGGAGCAATACAACCGCGTGTCGGCGCGCGAGATCGAGGAGGTGCGCGACTTCGTCATCCTCCACTACCACCTGACGCGCGGGCGGACGGAGCCGCTATGGCGACACTGCCAGGCTATGCCGATCCCCGACACGCTGCGCTACAAGCTCGACCAGTTCCGCCGCTCGGGCCGCATCATGCTGTCGCCCGACGAGCTGTTCCGCGACGCGAGCTGGTTCGCGGTGATGACCGGCCAGGGCGTGCGCGCCGGCGACTACAACCCGCTGCTCGACGTGATGGACGAAGGCGCGAACCGTGCCCAGCTCGCCGGCGTGCGCCGGGCGATCGCGGACGCGGCGGCGAGGATACCGCGGCTGGAACCGGCCTGAGGATCAGCCGGCGCGGGCAGCGGCGCGCGGGCGGCCGCGCACGAAGAAGTTGCCGGTCAGCCGGCCGACGCGCGGATCGTCGCTGAAGCTCATGTCCGCAGGGATGTGGCCCGAGTGGAGCAGGCTGCCCTGATAGACGATCACCCGGCCCGGCACCGCGTCAACCGCGCCGATCTGCTCGAAAGAGGGCGTGGATCCGCCGATATAGCCGTGCCAGCCCGACGCTTCCGCCTGCGCCGCCGCCATGAAGGCCGCGTTGTTGCGCCCGGTCACGCGCTCGATGCCGGTGGACCGCTGACGATAGAAGCCGGTACCGCTGCCCTCCGCCCCGCCGACATAGTGGAGCACGGCGAGGATCAGCGGATCGGCCGAGTCGAAATGCGGCGCGCGCTGGATCGGCGCCAGCGCGTCGGGCCGCGCGGTGACAAGGGAGAAGCTCGCGATCAGCAGGTCGAACCCGTCGACGCCGAACCCCTCGTTGATCGCCGGCACAAGGCCGCGGAGCAGGTCGCGCGCATAGCCCACCGCCGGGCCGTCGTCGGGCCGGATCGTCCGGCGCAGCCCCGGATAGGAATTGCCCCGGGCGGCGGGAAACGGCCCGAGCGCCGCCGCGATGTCGGCGACGAGCGTCGGCTCCGGCCCGAGGTCGTCGACGACGAGCAGGGGACAGGCCTCGCGTCCGATCGAATGGAGAGTGCGTGTCGCCATGCGTGCTCCGTCGGTGCCCGACCCCGATCGACCATATGTCGGAAGGTCAGCGTGGAGCGAGCGGCCGGATGAAGCAAGGCCAGGCCGTGCGCCGGGTACGTCTTGCGAAAGATGGTGGACGCACTTGGGCTCGAACCAAGGACCCGCTGATTAAGAGTCAGCTGCTCTACCAACTGAGCTATGCGTCCATGATCGGTGACGGGCGCCCCGGTGGACGCCCCCGATCGGGAAGCGCGCCGTTAGCACCCCGCGCCGGGATTGCAAACCCCGATCGACCCCCTGGCGGCCCGTCGCGATCAGAATGCCATCGCCAGCCGCTCGTGCATCGACTGCACGGGACTGGCAGCGCGGTCGGGGGCGGTCTGGGCCTTGTCCAGGCGGGCGACGCGGCGGTGCAGGTCCTCGCTCGCCCGCACGAGCGCCAGCGCGCCGAGCGGCAGCCCGTC
>NZ_CAHJWX010000356.1 GCF_903643065.1 Sphingomonas bacterium
TGCCGGCGCGCAAGCCCGACGCGCGCGCGGCGCCGCCGATCCGCTTCCCGGCGCACGACGCGGCGCCGGTGCTGCGCTACCACCAGGGCAACGACAACCAGGCGGCGGCCGTGATCGCCTGGCCGACCGGCGCTGGTATCGACGGGATCGGCGACAGCCGACGGCTGGACGTGCTGGCGCAGGTGTTCAGCGACCGGTTGTTCGAGAAGCTGCGCCAGGGCGCGGGCGCGAGCTATTCGCCGTCCGTTTCGTCCAGCTGGCCCGTCGGCGCGGCCACCGGCGGACGGCTGCTCGCGATCGGACAGGTGCAGCCGGACAAGGTCGACTATTTCTTCCAGCTGTCGCGCGAGATCGCGGCCGATCTGGCGGCGCGGCCGATCCCGCCCGACGAGTTGCAGCGGATCATGCGGCCGATGGCGCAATATATCGTGCGCGCGTCGACGGGGAACCAGTTCTGGCTGGGCCAGCTGGGCGGCGCCACCTATGACCCGCGCCGCTTCGACGCCACGCGCCGGATCGCGCAGGACTTCGTCGCGATCACCCCGGCCGAGCTCCAGGCGACGGCGGCCAAATACCTGCGGCCGGACAAGGACTGGACGATGGCGGTGCTCCCCAAGCCGAAGGGCGTGGCGGCGCGATAGCCGGCGTCACCCTCACCCCTTCGCTCGCTGCGCTCGCATTCCCCTATCCCAACGGGAGAGGGGAGGGACCCGCCGGCGCAGCCGGTGGGAGGGGTGCGGGTGATCATCCCCGGTACAGCGCGTCCAGCCGGTCGCCGTACACGTCGCGCAGCACGTGGCGTCTGATCTTGAGCGAGGGCGTCATCTGGCCGTTCTCGATCGTGAACGGTTCGTCCGCCAGGATGAAGCGGCGGATGCGCTCGACCACGGACAGATCCCGGTTGACCCGCTCCACCGCCTGGCCCAGCGCGGTGCGAAAGCCGCTATTCTCCGCCAGCCGGGCGAAGCAGCAGGTCTGGCTCTCCTTCGCGCACCATTGCTGCACCCAGTCGGGATCGGGGACCAGCAGCGCGACCATGTGCGGGCGGCGATCGCCGACGATCATCGCCTGCGCGATCTCCGGCTGCAGCGTCAGCATGCCTTCCACCTTCTGCGGCGCGACATTGTCGCCCTTGTCGGTGATGATCAGGTCCTTCTTGCGATCGGTGATCCTGATCCGGCCGGCTTCGTCGAACAGGCCGATGTCGCCGGTATGCAGCCAGGGTCCGGCACCGGGCTCGCACGCGTCGGGCTGAAGCACGCGCGCGGTTTCCGCGTCGTTACGCCAATAGCCGTGCATCACCAGCTCGCCGCGAACCAGGATCTCGCCGTCGTCGGCGATACGCACCTCCACGCCCGGCAGCGGCGGGCCGACCGTGTCCATGCGGATGCCCGCCTTGGGCCGGTTGCACGAGATCACGGGCGCCGCCTCGGTCTGGCCATAGCCTTGCAGCAGCTCGATCCCGATCGACTGGAAGAACAGCCCCACCTCCGGGGTCAGCGGCGCGCCACCCGATACCAGCGCCTTCAGCCGCCCGCCGAAGCGCGCGCGCATCCTGGGGCGAAACAGCGTGTTCACCGCGAGCAGCGCCGGTCGATCGCGCCAGCGCGACGTTCCGGCGGCTTCGCGCGCGCCCAGTTCCAGCGCGACGCGCAGCAACCGGACGGCGAGCCCGCCCCCCTTCTCGATCGCCTTGCTGATCCGCGCGCGCAGCACCTCGAACAGGCGCGGCACGACCACCATCAGCGTCGGGCGCGCTTCCGCGATGTTGGCGGCGAGCTTTTCCAGGCTCTCGGCATACCAGATCTCGCCGCCGAGCCCGATTGGCGCGAACTGACCGGCGGTATGTTCATAGGCATGGCTGAGCGGCAGGAACGACAGGAACACCTCCTCGCCCCACCCATAATCCTCCGCGATCACCTCCACCACGCCGGCGACGTTGGTCAGGATCGCGCCGTGGTGCTGCATCACGCCGCGCGGCGCGCCGCCGGTGCCGCTGGTGTAGATGATGCAGGCGAGGTCGGCGCGCCCCGCGTCGGCGACGATCGTCTCCGGGCCGCAGTCATGATCGGCCAGCAGCCGGTGCCATTGGTGGAAGGTCACCGCGCCGACGGGCGCGCGCATCTCGTCGATGCCGATCACCGTCTGGCCCTGATTGGATTTGAGCACGGCGGGCATCAGCGCCTTGGCGAGCTTGGCGGTGGACACGATCACCGCGCAGGCGCCCGAGTTCTCCAGCACGTGCTGATGGTCGCGCTCGGTGTTGGTGGTGTAGGTCGGCACCGTCACGCAGCCCGCGGCCATGATCGCCAGGTCGGCGACGCACCATTCGGGGCGGTTCTCGCTGACCAGCATCACGCGGTCGCCGCGCTGGAGCCCGAGCGCGTGGAGCGCGGCGGCGAGGCTCGCGACCTCCCGCGCGGCCTGCGCCCAGCTCGTCGCCTGCCAGGCCCCGTCGATCTTGCGGCGCAGGAACGGCCGGTCGCCTTTCGCGGCGGCGCGGGCGAGGAATAGCGCGACGAGGTTGGGGAATTGTTCGAGCTGGCGCATCACACTCTCCAACGCGGCCCTTTGCGGGCCTGCGGATCATTCGGGCGGGCGGTCGGCGGGCTGAATGGCGCGGATGGGGGTGTCGACATGGCCGGCGGTGTCGATCGCGACGCCCTCGCTGCGCGGATCGGCGGCACCCACCCAGCGCCCCCCCACGCGCTCCACCGCGTTCGCCTTGAGTCCCAGCGGCGCGCTCTGGATGTCCTCGCCCAGCGCGCGCAGCGCCGGCAGCATCGGATCGAGCGCCGTGCCGGCCTCCGCATAGGCGGTGTCGCCGGGCGCGAAGATCAGCGGCAGCGCGATCGCGTCCTGCGCCGACAGGTGCCAGTCGAGTACACCCACCAGCGCCTTGGCGATCTGCGCGATGATGGTCGGCCCACCCGCCGCGCCGATCGCGAGGCGGACGGCGCCATCGGGCCCATAGACGATCGTCGGCGCCATCGAGGAACGCGGGCGCTTGCCGCTTTCCACCCGATTGGCGACCAGGTAGCCGGCCTTGTCGGGCACGATGTCGAAGTCGGTAAGCTGGTTGTTGAGGATCGCGCCATCGACCGACAGCCCGGAGCCGAACACCCCCTCCACCGTGGTCGTCACCTCCACGACGTTGCCGCGCGCGTCGGCGACCGCGAGGTCGGTGGTGCCCGGCGTCTCGCCCGCCGGCGCCCGTTG
>NZ_CAHJWX010000357.1 GCF_903643065.1 Sphingomonas bacterium
ACGGCGACGCCGTCGATCCCGTCCGACGTCACGGCGCGGCTTCGCCGCGACGCCTCCCTCGCCCGAAAAGAGCAGCGACACCCCGGCCGGGCCCGCTCTTGACCCCCGCCCCACCCTCACCATCTCTCGCTCAACGCGGCGCCGATACGGGCCGCGCCGGGCGCCGTGCTTCGGGCGGCGCTCCTCCACCATCACATCGCTCATATGAGGATCTGATCATGCGTCTCGACCTGACCCCCTATCGCCGCTCGACGATCGGCTTCGACCGATTGTTCGACCTGTTGGAGACCAGCGCCCGTGGCGCCGTGTCCGACAACTACCCGCCCTTCAACCTGGAGCGCGTCGCCGACGACCGCTATCGCATCACGCTCGCGGTGGCCGGTTTCACCCGCGACGAGATCGAGATCACCGCGCAGCAGAACCTGCTGCTCGTCGCCGGCCGCAAGGACGACAAGGCGGGCGCTGGTGACTTCCTGCACGTCGGCATCGCCAACCGCTCGTTCGAGCGCCGCTTCGAGCTGGCGGATTTCGTGCTGGTGGCCGACGCCCGGCTCAACGACGGCCTGCTCGTCATCGACCTCGTCCGCGAGGTGCCCGAGGCGATGAAGCCCAAGACGATCAGCATCAAGACAGGCGCCCCGCTCGCCGCCGTGGAGAACGCGGGCGACGAGGCGAAGGCCGCCTGATCAAGCCAGCGTCGCTCCTCCTAGCGACCGCCTGAGAGGCGCCTCGGCCAATAGGTCGGGGCGCTTCTCTCATCAATTGCAGCTAGTGATGTCCTTGCCTCAGTCGCTCTAACCCGTCCCAGCCATCTAATCCGCTCCATAAGACCGGAGGTTGGAGAGTTCTTGGGTCGATCAGTTCAGCCTCGTCCAGCGTCGCTTCCATGCGACCAAAGTTGCAAGGTGCGCAGGCGACGACCACGTTTTCAGGGCTGCTGTCGCCGCCTCGTCCGTTCGGCAGCACGTGATCAAATTGGAGCCACATGCACTGGAAGGCAGCGTGTTGCTCTACATTCCTAGTGCCCCAACGTACCGCAGCAGGGTACGACTGCGAAGCTAATGTACGAATTGCCGGATCAATCACTGGTATGCCGCAGAAGCGGCAATGGTGGCCATCCCGCGCGAGGATGAACGTTCGATCGGCTAGTGTCGGCATGCGGGGGCGCGGACGGGCGTTCGCCGGTAACAGTGGCGGTGAACCCGAAATAGTTTTGAAGCGGTACCGCTCCTTTGCACCTTTGCCCCAAGCTCGATCGGTATAGGCCCAAACAGCCGGATCGTTTGAAGCTGCGAATAGCCGCTCCGCTTCGTCAAACCGACCGGCAAGATGAGCATCCACGGCAGCGTTGAGGCGTTCGGCCGCTGCGAAGATCTCCGGGATCGGGTGGGCGAGAGAGCGCCGCATCGGTTTACACCAGCCGGCTCTGCCTGACCGCCGCCGCGATGAAGTCGCGGAACAGCGGGTGTGGTGCGAAGGGCTTGCTTTTCAGCTCCGGGTGGAACTGGACGCCGACGAACCAGGGATGGTCCGGCCGCTCGACGATCTCAGGCAGCGTGCCGTCAGGCGACAGGCCGCTGAACACCAGCCCGCCGCGCTCCAGCGCCGCGCGATAGCCGGTATTCACCTCGTAGCGGTGGCGGTGGCGTTCGCTGATCGTGGTCTCGCCATAGATCGAGGCGACCACCGAATTGCCATCGAGCCGCGCCTCGTACGCGCCAAGCCGCATCGTGCCGCCCAGATCGCCCTGCGCCTCGCGCTGCTCCAGACCGTCGCGGCCCATCCATTCGGTGATCAGCCCCACGACCGGCTCGGGCGTCGGCCCGAACTCGGTCGAGGACGCCTCCGCGATCCCCGCCAGGTCGCGCGCACCTTCGACACACGCCATCTGCATCCCGAAGCAGATGCCGAAATAAGGCACGCGCCGCTCGCGCGCGAAGCGGACGGAGCGGATTTTGCCCTCCGCGCCGCGTTCGCCGAACGCGCCGGGCACCAGGATCGCGTGGCACGGCTCCAGAGCGGCGGCGACGTCGGTCTCCTCGCCCTCGAACAGCTCGGCGTCGATCCAGCGGATGTTGACGCGCACCCGGTTGGCGATGCCGCCATGGACCAGCGCCTCGTTCAACGATTTGTACGCGTCCTGCAGCCCGACATATTTGCCGACCACGCCGACCGTCACCTCGCCTTCCGGGTTGGTCAGTCGGTCGACGATGTCGGTCCAGCGCGACAGGTCGGGCTTGCCGTCGGGCTCGATCCCGAAAGCGCGCAGCACCTCCTCGTCCAGCCCTTCCGCATGATATTGGAGCGGCACCGCATAGATGCTCTTCGCATCCAGCGCGGGGATGACGGCGGACGCGGGGACGTTGCAGAACAGCGCGATCTTGGCGCGCTCGCTCGCCGGCAGCGGATGCTCGCAGCGGCAGACCAGCACGTCGGGCTGCACGCCCAGCGCGGCGATTTCACGCACCGAATGCTGCGTCGGCTTGGTCTTCAGCTCGCCGGCGGCCGAGATGTACGGCACCAGCGTGACGTGGACGGACACGGACTGGCCGCGCCCGCCCTCGTTCCTCAGCTGCCGGATCGCCTCGATGAACGGCAGCGACTCGATGTCACCCACCGTGCCACCGATCTCGCATAGCACGAAGTCGAGGTCCTCCGTCTCTGCCCGCGCGAACGTCTTGATCGCGTCCGTGACGTGCGGGATCACCTGCACCGTCGCGCCCAGATAATCGCCGCGCCGCTCGCGCTCGATGATCTGCTTATAGATGCGCCCCGACGTGATGTTGTCCGTGCTCGCCGACGCGACGCCGGTGAACCGCTCGTAATGGCCCAGGTCCAGGTCGGTCTCCGCGCCGTCGTCGGTGACGTACACCTCGCCATGCTGGTACGGGCTCATCGTCCCCGGATCGACATTGAGATAGGGATCGAACTTGCGGATGCGCACGCGATAGCCGCGCGCCTGGAGCAACGCGGCGAGGCTGGCGGCCATCAGGCCCTTGCCGAGCGAGGACACCACGCCGCCGGTGATGAAGATGAACCGGGCCATGGGAAGGACCGCCTAGCTGGAAGTGGGCGCGCGCGGCAAGCGCCCGCGCATCACGCGAGCGACGAGCCAACGGAACGGGAGCTTACCTCGCGAGCGGGACCGCACCGTTGTCGGCCGGCTGCGCGGGGGCGGTCGCGTTAGGCGCGGCGGCGGGCGGCGCGCCCGGGT
>NZ_CAHJWX010000358.1 GCF_903643065.1 Sphingomonas bacterium
GTCGACGAGCCCGATCCGGAGGTGACGCCGCTGGGCGTCAAGGGTCTTGGCGAGATCGGGATCGTCGGCACCGCCGCGGCGATCGCCAACGCGATCTACCACGCCACGGGTAAGCGAGTGCGCTCGCTGCCGATCACGATCGACAAGCTGCTCGAGACGGAGATCGACGCCTAGCGACTGGGCGGTTGCACCGCCCCCGGAGAACAGGGGATTATCGAAACGTCGGACACGCTTCTTCAAGACGGCTGGCGCGAGGGTACGCGTGACATCAACGGCTTGAACCTGCACGTCGTCGAGGCTGGCGATCCGGGTGACCGCTTTGGGGTTCCCGCACGTCTATGAGCGTGCGCGTACCGACGTGAACGAATGGCAGAAACCGCGTCGGCAATGTGGCCGTGCGAACGACCAGATATGGCTCGAGTCCGTCCGCACGAAGCAAAATCCGGCTGACGGCGAACCTCGGCTATTGCACGCCATGGCTCGCTAACATTCGATCCACGGCGACTAATTGTTGCTTTCCTCATCCGGAATGATCTCAGTCGTGTTCCGTCGAAGCGACGGAGTAACCATGAACGCCACTCGCATTCTCTGGGGCCAAGTCCTCACCGTCTGTTCGATCGCGTTGGCCTTCATCTGGGCCGCGACGCAGTGGACGGCCGCGCAGCTCGGCTACCAGGCCCAGCTCGGCCACCCGTGGTTCATGGTCGGGCATTACCCCGTCTATCATCCGCCCGCCTTCTTCTGGTGGTGGTTCGCGTACGACGCCTATGCGCCGCACGTTTTTCAGACGGGCGCCTACATCGCCGCTACGGGCGGGTTCGCCTCGGTCGTTGTGGCGATCGCGATGTCGGTGTGGCGGGCCCGCGAAGCCAAGCACGCCGATACCTACGGCTCCGCCCGGTGGGCGACCGAGAAGGAGGTTCGCGCCGCCGGCCTGCTGGGGCCGGACGGGCTGTTACTTGGCCAACTCGGCAGGGCCTACGTCCGACACGAGGGTCCCGAGCACGTCCTGTGTTTCGCGCCTACCCGGTCCGGCAAGGGGGTGGGTCTCGTCGTTCCCACCCTGCTCACCTGGGCTGGCTCGGTCATCGTCCACGACATCAAGGGCGAGAACCATGGACTGACCGCCGGTTGGCGAGCCCGCTTCAGCCGCATCGTCCTATTCGATCCGACCAATCCGGAAAGCGACGCCTACAACCCGCTGCTCGAGGTGCGCAAAGGACCGAACGAGGTGCGCGACGTCCAGAATGTCGCCGACATCCTCGTGGACCCGGAAGGAGCGCTGGAGAAGCGCAATCATTGGGAGAAGACCAGCCATGCGCTGTTGGTCGGCGCGATCCTGCATGTCCTCTACGCGGAGGCCGACAAGACGCTGGCCGGCGTCGCCAGCTTCCTCTCCGATCCCAAGCATCCCATCGAGACGACGCTCCGGGCGATGTTGACTACGCCACATCTGGGTAAGGCCGGGCCGCATCCGGTGATCGCCAGCGCGGCGCGCGAGCTGCTGAACAAGAGCGAGAACGAGCGCTCCGGTGTGCTGTCCACGGCCATGTCGTTCCTCGGACTCTACCGCGACCCGGTGGTGGCGCAGGTGACCCGGACAATGCCGGCATCCGCCGCGAACCCGATCTTCCCGAGCACGAGGCGATCGCGCCCGAAGCGCCGCCGCCAGCCCCGGTGCGCGAGTTCGACGATCCCGATGACGAACCGGACACCGAAGCCGTGAAGGCGCGGATTCTGCAGCGCGGGTTCGGAGGGCTGGCGCGACAGGCTGCGCTGGACCCTGACGATGGCATGGCGTTGTGACGGCCCGCGGCAAATACACCTTCCGGCTGTCCACCGAGCTCGCCGCCCGGCTTGCCGACTATTCCGCCCGGGCGCGTGTGCCGCAGGCCCAGGTGGTGGAGGCTGCAATCGCCTCGCATCTGTCGCCCGATGCGGCCGATCAGCTTGAAGCGGCGCTGGCCCGCCGGCTCGATCGCATGAGCCGCGCGATCGAGCGGATGGAGCGTCACACGGTCATCTCCAATGAGGCCATGGGGCTGTTCGTGCGCTTCTGGCTGACCTCGACGCCGCCGCTGCCCGACGCCGCGCAGCCGGCCGCGCAAGCCAAGGGTCGCGAACGCTATGAGGGCTTCGTCGAGGCGCTCGGACGCCGACTCGCCAATGGGCAGTCGCTGGCTGACGAGGTCTCGCGCGACATCGGCCCGGAGAGTTCCGCCGGCGGCACCTGATCGGACCGGCCCTTCTGCATCCGTTTCTACGCCACAGCCCTTCTACGCCGTCGAGCTTGTTGAGCAGCCCGCAGTAGGGCGCTTTGTATCCAACCCGTCGACCATCCGCGCCGTGACCGGCGCCGAACACGGGGTAGCCAGTGACCGTTACCGCCTTACGGCCCGAAGCCCACGCCCGCGGAGCCCGGATGCTGCGCACGGCGCTCGGGCCCGCGATCGGCGGCTGGCTCGATGATGCGAGCGTCGGCGAGGTCATGCTCAATCCGGCGGGCTCGAGGACACCGGCGAGCGCCTGTCCGCCGCCGATGGCGAACGCATCATCCGCCTGGTCGCGCACCATGTCGGCGCTGAAGTCCACCCCGGCAGTCCGCGCGTCTCGGCCGAACTCCCCGGGACGGGGGAGCGGTTTGAAGGCCTGTTGCCCCCGGTAGTAGCCGGCCCGGTGTTCGCGATCCGGCGGCCCGCAGTCGCGGTGTTCACGCTCAGCGACTACGTCGCGGCCGGAATCATGGCGGAGCGCCAGGCCGAGTTCCTGCGCGAGGCAGTCGCGGGCCGCGCCAACATCCTGGTCGCGGGCGGCACGTCGACGGGCAAGACCACGCTGGTCAACGCGCTGCTGGCGGAGGTGGCCAAGACTTCCGACCGCGTGGTGCTGATCGAAGACACCCGCGAGCTGCAGTGTGCCGCGCCCAACCTGGTGGCGCTGCGCACCAAGGATGGCGCGGCCTCACTGACCGACCTCGTCCGCTCGGCGCTGCGCCTTCGCCCTGATCGCATCCCCATCGGCGAGGTGCGCGGCGGCGAGGCGCTCGACCTGATCAAGGCGTGGGGCACCGGCCATCCCGGTGGCGTCGGCACGCTGCACGCCGGTTCCGCAATCGGCGCACTGCGGCGGCTGGAGCAGCTCGTCCAGGAAGCCGTGATCACCGTGCCCCGCGCGCTCATCGCGGAGACCATCGACGTCATCGCCGTCCTG
>NZ_CAHJWX010000359.1 GCF_903643065.1 Sphingomonas bacterium
CGCCGCGCGCCGCCGGGGCGGTCGCGGCGGAGGATTTCGCCGGGGCGATGGCGGCGCTCGCGTCGTTGCGGGCGCCGATCGACCGGTTCTTCGAGGAGGTGACGGTGAACGACCCCGATCCCGCGAAACGGCAGGCCCGCCTCGCGCTGCTCGCCCGCATGCGCGACGCCGTCCACGCGGTCGCCGACTTCTCGCGAATCGAAGGCTGACCTATAAGCGTACCGGCCAGCTTGCCCGTTCGGGCATTAAGAACGTCAACTTGTCACAGGGGACTTCAACATGACCTACGTGTTTCGGTTCGGCGGCGGCGTGTCCGACGGCATCGCCGGCGACAAGGAGACGCTGGGCGGCAAGGGCGCCAATCTGGCCGAGATGGCCTCGATTGGCCTGCCCGTGCCCCCCGGCTTCACGATCAGCACCGCGATGTGCCAGCGCTGGCACGACGAGGGCGAGCGCTTCCCCGACGCGTTGCGCGAGGAGGTGGCCAACGGCCTCGCCCATGTCGAGCAGGTCACCGGCCACAGGTTCGGCGATCCCGCCAACCCGCTGCTCGTCTCCGTCCGCTCCGGCGCGCGCGTGTCGATGCCCGGCATGATGGACACGGTGCTCAATCTCGGCCTCAACGATGCGACGGTCGAGGGGCTGGCCAGGGCGGCGGGCGACGAGCGGTTCGCGTGGGACAGCTACCGCCGCTTCGTCCAGATGTACGCCGATGTCGTGCTCGGGCTCGATCACGACGCGTTCGAGGAAGCGCTGGAGATCGCCAAGGAGGATGGCGGCTATACGCTCGATACCGAGCTGACCGCCGCCGACCTCAAGGCGCTGGTCGCGCGCTACATGACGCTGGTCGAGGAAGGGCAGGGCGCGCCCTTTCCACAGGACCCGCACGACCAGCTCTGGGGCGCGACGGCGGCGGTGTTCGGTTCGTGGCAGTCGGACCGGGCGAAGGTCTATCGCCGGCTCCACGACATTCCCGCCGGCTGGGGCACCGCCGTCAACGTCCAGGCGATGGTGTTCGGCAACATGGGAGACACGTCGGCGACCGGCGTCGCCTTCACCCGCGATCCCGCCAAGGGCGCCAACGCCTATTACGGCGAGTTCCTGATCAACGCGCAGGGCGAGGATGTCGTCGCCGGCATCCGCACGCCGCAATACCTCACCCGCGCCGCGCGCGAGGAGGCGGGCGCGAGGCCGGCGTCGATGGAAGAAGCGATGCCAGAGGTCTATGGCCAACTCGCCGACGTCTTCCAGACGCTGGAACAACATTACCGCGACATGCAGGACATCGAGTTCACGGTCGAGAAGACCAAGCTCTGGATGCTCCAGACCCGCTCGGGCAAGCGCACCGCCAAGGCCGCGCTCAAGATCGCGGTGGATATGGCGAACGAGGGGCTGATCACCCGCGAGGAGGCGATCAAGCGGATCGACCCCGCCAGCCTGGACCAGCTGCTTCACCCGACGCTCGATCCGCACGCGCCGCGCGACGTCATCGCCAAGGGCCTGCCCGCCTCGCCCGGCGCCGCCTGCGGACAGGCGGTGTTCGACGCCGACACCGCCGAGACCTGGGCCGCCGACGGCAAGGCGGTGATCCTGATCCGCACGGAGACCAGCCCGGAGGACATCCACGGCATGCACGCGGCGCGCGGCATCCTGACGGCGCGCGGCGGCATGACCAGCCACGCCGCCGTGGTCGCGCGCGGCATGGGCCGACCGTGCGTGTCCGGCGCCGGCAGTCTCGCGATCAGCGCCAAGGACAAGGTGCTGCGCGTTGTCGGGAGGGAGATCCGCGAGGGCGACCTGCTCACCATCGACGGCGCCACCGGCGAGGTGATGGCGGGCGAGGTGCCCACCGTCAGCCCGGAGCTGTCGGGCGATTTCGGCGTGCTGATGGGCTGGGCGGACGAGCTGCGCACGATGAAGGTCCGCACCAATGCCGACACCCCGGCCGACGCCAAGGCCGCGCGCGAGTTCGGCGCGGAGGGCATCGGCCTGTGCCGCACCGAGCACATGTTTTTCGAGGCGGAACGGATCACGGCGGTGCGCCAGATGATCCTGGCCTCCGACCAGGCCGGGCGCCAGGCCGCGCTCGACCGGCTGCTGCCCGAACAGCGCGCGGACTTCGTCGGCATCTTCGAGGCGATGGCGGGGCTGCCCGTCACCATCCGCCTGCTCGATCCGCCGCTGCACGAGTTCCTGCCGCACGCCGACGCCGAGTTCGCCGAGGTGGCCAGGGCGTCGGGCATCGACGTCGAGCAACTGCGCCGCCGCGCCGCCGAGCTGCACGAGTTCAATCCCATGCTGGGCCATCGCGGCGTGCGGCTGGGCATCACCTATCCCGAGATCTACGCGATGCAGGCGCGCGCGATCTTCGAGGCTGCGTGCGACGTCGCGGACGGAGGTGAAGCGCCGGTGCCCGAGGTGATGATCCCGCTCGTCGCCACCGGCCGCGAGCTGGAGCTGATGAAGGTGGTGGTGGACGAGGCGGCGCGCGCCGTCTTCGCCGAGCGCGGCCGGACGCTGACCTATCTGGTCGGCACGATGATCGAGCTGCCGCGCGCGGCGCTGCGCGCGGGCGAGATCGCGGCCGGGGCCGAGTTCTTCTCCTTCGGCACCAACGACCTGACCCAGACGACGCTGGGCGTCAGCCGCGACGACGCGGCGCGATTCCTGGGCACCTATGTCGAGCAGGGCATCTATGCCCGCGACCCGTTCGTCAGCATCGATGTCGAGGGGGTCGGCGAGCTGGTCCGCCTCGCGGCCGAGCGCGGGCGCGCGACGCGCCCCGGCCTCAAGCTCGGCATCTGCGGCGAGCATGGCGGCGACCCGGCGAGCATCGCCTTCTGCCAGGAGGTCGGGCTGGATTACGTCTCCGCCAGCCCGTACCGCGTGCCGATCGCGCGGCTGGCGGCGGCGCAGGCGGCGCTGAAGGGCTGACGCCTAGGGCCTGCTCAGACTGAGCCTTGACCCGTTTGGGTCGAGCAACGTCGAGACGTAGTACGAAGTCGGTCCCTCGACTTCGCTCGGGACGAACGGGTGTAAAACCTGAGTGGGACAGGCTCCGAACGCATGCCTCGTCGTCCTGGCGCTGTCCTGCACGATGCCGGGTCAGGTCCGGCGCGTGTCCCAGTCGAACCAGCCGCGCCGCTCGCCCGGCGCCACCGCCGGCCGCGCGGCGTCAAGAGCGACCGGCTCGCGCACCGGCGCCATC
>NZ_CAHJWX010000360.1 GCF_903643065.1 Sphingomonas bacterium
GCGCGACGCGGCCCTGCCGCCCGCGCCCCCGGTCTGCTTTCCCGCGCATGTGACCAGCCCGGTGGTGCGCACCCATGGCGGCAACGAGAACCAGGCCGCGGCCGTGATCGCCTGGCCGACCGGCGGCGGCGTCGACGGCATCGCCGAGAGCCGGCGGCTCGACGTGCTGGCGCAGGTGTTCTCCGACCGGCTGTTCGAGCGGCTGCGCCAGGCGGCGGGCGCCAGCTACAGCCCCAACGTGGCCAGCAGCTGGCCGGTGGGGATGGCCGGCGGCGGCCGGCTGGTGGCGATCGGCCAGGTCGCGCCCGAGAAGGTCGCCTTCTTCTTCCAGACCGCGCGCGCGATCGCGGCCGAGCTGGTGGCGAAACCGATCGAGGCGGACGAGCTGGAGCGGCTGCTGGGTCCGATGCGCCAGGCGCTGATCCGCGCGTCGACGTCGAACCAGTTCTGGATGCGGCTGATGGCGGGCGCCGCCTTCGACCCGCGCCGCGCCGCGGCGACCGCGAACCTTGGCACCGACTTCGGCAGCATCACGCCCGCGCAGCTGCAGCAGGTGGCGGCGAAATACCTGCGCCCCGATCGGGACTGGACGATGGAGGTCCTGCCCAAGGGGGTGGCGGCGAAGACGGGGGTGCCGACGGACGCGGTGGGCGGGTGAGCCGCCCCTTCCTCACCCCCGGTACAATCCGTCCAGCCGCTCCCCGTAGACCTCGCGCAGGACGTGGCGCCTAATCTTTAGTGACGGGGTCATCTGGCCGTTCTCGATCCCGAACGGCTCATCCGCCAGGATGAAGCGGCGGACCTTCTCGGCGGCGGACAGGTCGCGGTTCACGCGGTCGACCGCCGCGGACAGCCCGCCGCGCACCTCGGGCGCGTTCGCCGCGCGTCCGGCCAGCCACTCCGCGTCGGGCACGATCGCCGCCACCATGTACGGCCGGCGGTCGCCCGCGATCATGGCCTGCGCGATCTCGGGCTGGAGCGTCAGCATGCCCTCCACCTTCTGCGGCGCGACGTTCTCGCCCTTGTCGTTGACGATCAGGTCCTTGCTCCGGTCGGTGATGCGGATGCGCCCGCCCGCGTCGAACTCGCCGATGTCGCCGGTGTGGAGCCAGCCGCCCTGGAGGACGCGCGCGCTTTCCTCGTCGTTGCGCCAATAGCCGTGCATCACCAGTTCGCCGCGCACCAGTATCTCGCCGTCCTCGGCGATCCGCACCTCCGTGTCGTTCAGCGGCCAGCCGACGCCGTCCATGCGAACGCCCGCCCTTGGCCGGTTGCACGAGATCACCGGCGCCGACTCGGTCTGGCCATAGCCCTGCAGCACCGACAGGCCGATCGCGGTGAAGAAGTCGCCGACGCCGGGATTGAGCGGCGCGCCGCCCGACACCATCGCCTTCAGCCTCCCGCCGAACCGCTTGCGCACCCTGGGCCGCAGCAGCAGCTCCACCGCCAGCGCGACCGGCCGGTCGGCGAGGCGGGTGCGTCCGTCCGCGCGCCGCGCCTCGATGGCGACGGCTTGCGCGAGCAGCCGGGCCGCGACGCCGCCCTGCTTCTCGATACCCTTGGCGATCCGCGTGCGCAGCACCTCGCACAGCCGGGGCACCACGACCATGATCGTCGGGCGGACCTCCGCGATGTTGGTGGCGAGCTTCTCCAGCCCCTCGGCATAGTAGATCTGGCCGCCGAGCCCGATCGGCAGGTACTGGCCGGCGGTATGCTCATAGGCGTGGCTGAGCGGCAGGAACGACAGGAACACCTCCGCCCCGATCGCGTCGCTCCAGCCGAAATCCTCGGCGATGACGGCGCTGGTGCCGGCGACGTTGTGCAGGATCGCGCCGTGATGCTGGCGCACGCCGCGCGGGCTCCCGCCGGTGCCGCTGGTATAGACGATGCAGGCGAGGTCGCCGCGCGCGAAGTCCGCCAGCCGCTCCGCCTCGGCCGGGTCGGCGACAGGATCGTGGCGGTGCGCGGCGATCAGCGCGCGCCAGTCGTAAAAGGCGATGCCCGACGAAGCCGCCGCACGTCCCGCGCGCATGTCGTCGATGCCGATCACGATCCGCGCGCGATCGGCGCGCAGCACCGCGGGCATCAGCGTCCGCGCGAGCCTGTCGGTGGACACGATCACCGCGCGCGCGCCGCTGTCGCCGATGATGTGGCCGTGGTCGCGCTCGGTGTTGGTGACATAGGTCGGGACGGTCACGCAGCCCGCGGCCATGATCGCGAGGTCCGACAGGCACCATTCCGGGCGGTTCTCGGACACCAGCATCACCCGGTCGCCACGCTCCAGCCCCAGCGCGCGCAACGCTGCGGCGAGGCTCGCGACCTGGCGCGCGGCGTCCGCCCATGACGTCGCCGCCCACCCCCCGTCCCGCTTGTGCCACAGGAACGGCCGGTCGCCGCCGGCCCGTGCGCGCGAGAAGAACATCGCGACGAGGTTGGGGAAGTGTTCGAGCTTGCGCACCATGTCTCTCTCGAAGGGTCGGGTCTTGCCGGCACGGCGACGCGCCCCGGCAAAAGGAAGCGCCGGCGTCCGCTGGCAGAACCCCGCCGCTATTCCGCCGGGCGCGGCTGGCCGGTGCGAACGATCTGCGTCACCGAACCGTCGGTGCCGATCGCGACGCCCTCGCTGCGCGGATCGGCGGCGCCGACCCAGCGGGGACCGTCCGGCCCCGACACCCGCTCGATCGCGTTGGCCTTCAGCCCCAGCGGGGCGACCTGCACGCGCTCGCCGAGCGCCTGGAACGCGGGCATCATCGCCTCCAGCGGCGTGCCCTGCTCCGCGGTCGCCACCGGTCCCGGGGCATAGAGCAGCCCGAGCGCGATCGCCTCCTGCGCCGACAGATGCCAGTCGACGACGCCGACGATCGCCTTGGCGACCTGGGCGATGATCGTCGAGCCGCCCGCCGCGCCGACCGCGAGCCGTACCTGCCCGTCGGGGCCGTAGACGATGGTCGGCGACATCGACGAGCGCGGCCGCTTGCCGCCCTCCACCCGGTTGGCGACCAGATAGCCGTCGGGTGCCGGCGCGAAGTCGAAGTCGGTCAGCTGGTTGTTCAGCATCGTGCCGTCCACCGACAGGCCCGATCCGAAATAGCC
Source organism: Sphingomonas bacterium (assembly GCF_903643065.1). Classification (GTDB taxonomy): domain Bacteria; phylum Pseudomonadota; class Alphaproteobacteria; order Sphingomonadales; family Sphingomonadaceae; genus Sphingomonas. The sequence continues at coordinate 3,094 of NZ_CAHJWX010000360.1, forward strand.
CTCGATCGTAGTCGTCACCTCCACCACGTCGCCGGCCGCGTCCACCGCGGCGACGTCGGTCGTTCCGGGCACCTCGCCCGTCGGCGCCGCCGTGCGCGCGGGAGCGCCCGCGGGC
>NZ_CAHJWX010000361.1 GCF_903643065.1 Sphingomonas bacterium
CCCGCCGCAGCCGGGTGGCGATGCCCCGGCCGACCGCGCGCGCATCGTCCGGGCCGAGCGCGGCGCCGACGATGCCGCGGATGTCGTATTCGCGCAGGATCGCGGGATCGAGGTGGTGGGGCATGACGGGCTCCGGTGCGGGAGGAAGGCTCCTAGAGCGTTTTGCGACCACGTTGCACCACCGGAAAATCGCTCCGCCCGCGTCCCGGCCTCGTCTCGACGGCTATCGGGCTTTCCCGGGAAAGGCGGACGTCCATGTCGGCATGGTACCGGCGACCCGCGCCCGCCGGACGGCGGGGTGCCTTACCCGCCGCGCAGCAGCAGGTCGCGCGCGGCGTTGACGCGGCGGGCGAGTTCGGCCGAGCCGCCACGGTCGGGATGGACGCCCAGCACCAGCCGGCGATGCGCGGCGCGGATCGTCGCCTCGTCCGCCCCCGTCGCCACGCCCAGGATCGCGCGCGCCTCCGCCGCGTCGCTCACCAGCCTGGCCGTGGTGCGGCGGCGGGCCTGCGAGCGGAGGCGGGGATGGGGCCGGAGCCAGCGCCACACGAGCCAGATCAGCGCCGCGGCGAGGATCGCCTTCAGCATGGCGGGGTCACGCGACCAGCGGCTGCGATGCCGGCGCCGGGTCGGATGCGGGAACCGGCTCGGGAAGCGCGAGCGCGGCCATCATCTCGCGCAATTCCTGCCGCGCGGCGACGTGGGAAAGGCCCATCGCGCCGAACTGCTTGCTGTCGATCATCGTCAGGCCCGCCGGGAACAGCTCGCGGTAGATCACCCGCTCGGACAGGCCGGGGATGATCCGGAAGCCGACGCGCTTCGACAGTTGGTCCAGCGCCGCCGACACGCGCCTCATGTTGCGCGCCTCGACATATTGCAGGCGGTTGCGCAGCACGACCCAGTCGATCGTCGCCCCGTCCGCGCGCGCGCGCTGCTTGCGCGCGTCCCAGATCAGCTCGGAATAGAAGGACGGCCGAGTAACCTTGAAGCTTTCGGGATCGACCTGGCCGATCAGGTCGAAGTCGACGAAGCTGTCGTTCATCGGCGTGACGAGCGTGTCCGCCTGCGTCGCGGCGCAGCGCGCGAAGGGATCGTCGCGGCCAGGGGTGTCGATCACCAGATAGTCGCTGCCGTGCGTCAGTTGCGCAAACAGTTCGGCGTAACCGTCCTCGCTGACGCCGTCGTGCGTGGCGTGACGGGGCATCGGCAGATCGACGGCGGTGCGGGCGATCGTGGCTGCGCGATTGTCGAGATAGCGCCCGGTGGTGCGCTGGCGGTGGTCGAGGTCCAGCGCGGCGACCCGCGCGCCCCTGGCCGCGAGCGCGATCGCGACGTGGACCGCCGTCGTCGACTTGCCAGTGCCGCCCTTCTCGTTGGCGAAGACGACGACATGACAACGCGCTGGCGTCTCGTCGGAACCGCTCGGCAAGGTTCGCAATCCCCGGTTGATCCTGTGGTAAGCCCTTCATAGAAGAGCGGAACGGTTTGGGCGAGGGGGAACGTTGGCGGTGGTCGGGGTGCGGACGGTGCGCGAGGTGGAGGCGCTGCGGTCGGCGGTCGCCGAGCTGCGGGCGCAGGGCGCGTCCGTGGCGCTGGTGCCGACGATGGGCGCGCTGCACGCCGGCCATCTCGCGCTGGTCGCGGCGGCCCGGGCGGGCGGCGCGAAGGTCGTCGCGTCGATCTTCGTGAACCCCGGACAGTTCGGCCCCGGCGAGGACCTGGCCAGCTATCCCCGCCGCGAGAACGCCGACGCGCGGATGCTGGCCGACGCGGGCTGCGACCTGTTGTGGGCGCCATCGGTGGAGACGATGTACCCCGACGGCTTCGCGACGACGGTCGGCGTCGCCGGTCCCGCCGACACGCTGGACGGCGTGGCGCGGCCGGGCCATTTCGACGGCGTGGCGACGGTGGTGCTCAAGCTGCTGAACCAGGTGCGGCCCGATCGCGCGCTGTTCGGCGAGAAGGACTGGCAGCAGCTGCAGGTGGTGCGCCGGATGGCGACGGACCTCGACCTCGGGATCGAGATCGCCTGCGTGCCGACGCAGCGCGAGGACGACGGGCTCGCGCTGTCGTCGCGCAACGTCTACCTGGCCGAGGACGATCGCGCGCGCGCCGTCGCGTTGCCGCGTGCGCTGGGGGTCGCGGCCAGGCGGCTCGCGCGCGGCGACGACCGGGACGAATCGCTCGCCGAAGCGTCCGAGATGCTGGTCGCGGCGGGCTTCCAGGTCGACTATGTCGCGCTGGTCGATGCCGAGACGCTCGCGTCCAGCCCCGTTTCCGGCCCCGATGCCGGCCGCCCGCGTCGCCTGCTCGCCGCCGCGCGCATCGGGGGGACCCGGCTGATCGACAACCTCGCGGTCGACTGACCCCGCGTCGGATCGTGGTCCACGATCATCCCTAACGGCGTTAACCATTTGGTGATCCGAATCACGTCACACTCTCTGGGAACAGAGGGGCAGGACGATGGGCGGCATCCGCAGGAACACGAAGATCATGGTCGAGAGCCGGTTGCAGGAGGCCGCGCGCGGCGATCACGGCGCCTGCTACGACCTCGGCATCTGCTATCAGACCGGGACGTCCGGCGTCGGCGTCGATCTGGTCGAGGCGCACAAATGGTTCAACCTGGCCGCGGTCCACGGGATCGTTGCCGCGCAGCAGGCGCGGACGGAGGTGGCCGAGGACATGACCGCGCGGGAGATCGCCGCCGCCCAGCGCGCCGCGCGCGACTGGATCGCCGGGAGCCAGCGCCGCGCGGCATGAGCGGGCTCGACTCGACGCTCGATGAGCGTCAGGTGATGAGCGTCAGGCTTCGCCAGCCTTCGCCGCCGCCTTCCTGACCGCGGGCTTCCTGGCCGCCGGCTTTCCGGTGGCGGGCTTGCTGGTAGCGGGCTTCTTGGTGGCGGGCTTTGCTTGCGCCTTCTTCGCCGCGGGCCTGGCGTCGGTATCCGCCGCGGCCTTCGCCGGCGTCTTCCTGACGGGCGCCTTCTTGGCTCCCTTCCTGGGCGGTGGCGCCGCCGCGGCGCGCGCGTCGAGCAGTTGCGCCGCTTCCTCCATCGTCAGCGCGGCCGGCTCGACCGACTTGGGCAGCGTCGCGTTGGTGGTGCCGTCGGTGACATAGGCGCCGTAGCGGCCCTCCATCAGCTTCATCTCCGCGCCGGTGCGCGGGTGCGGGCCGAACTCGCGCAGCGGCGGGCGTGCCG
>NZ_CAHJWX010000362.1 GCF_903643065.1 Sphingomonas bacterium
GGCGTTGCCACTGGCGGTGATCGCCAGCCCCGCCATCAGGTGGGGAACCGCCGGTCCCGACGCGGCCCCCATCCCGAGCACCTCGAGCGCGAGCGCCGCATCCACCAGGCCGAGCGCGGCCCCCCCCGCCTCCTCGGGCAGCATCAGCCCGCCCAGCCCCAGCGCCATCAGCGCCCGCCAGCTTTCCTCGTCGAGTTCGGCGTTGCCATCCACCAGACGGTGCAGCGCCGCGGGTGGCAGCGTGTCGGCCAGCGTGCCGCGCAGCGCATCCTGGATCTGGAGTTGCTCTTCGGTCGGGTGGAACCGCATCAGGTGCCGCTCATCGCGAGGTCTCGCGGCAGGCCCAGCCCGCGCTCGGCGATGATGCCGCGCTGGATGTTGGTCGTGCCGCCCGCGATCGCATTGCCGAGCGTGCCGAGAATCTGGTCAAGCCATTTCTCAGGACCACGTCCGCGCGTGCCGGGCGGCGCGGGTTCGATCAGCGCGGCGTCGCCGATTATGTCTTGGGCGAGCAGCGCCATGTCGTGTCCGGTCTCGGTAAGCAGCAGCTTCATCATCAGCCCGACCAGCCCGGGTTCCTCCCCTGCCGCCGCGAGCGAGAAGAGGCGGTAGCTCGAGCAGCGATGCGCCAGTACCCATCCCTCGATCTTCCCGAGCGCCTCGCGTACCACCGGGTCAGCGATCGCCGGTCGCCCGCCGCGCATCGTGGTGCGCGCGAGGTCGACGAGCTTGGCGAAGGTGCCGCCGAGCGCGTCCGCCGAGCCGATACTGGCGCGCTCGTGCTTCAGCGTCGTGCGCGACACCGCCCAGCCCTCGCCGCGCGCGCCGACGATCCAGTCGGCCGGGGTGCGCACGTCCTCAAGGAAGATCTCGCTGAACGTCGCCTCGCCGGTGATCTGGCGGATCGGGCGGCGCGTGACACCGAGCTGGTCGAGGTCGATCAGCAGGTACGAGATCCCGGCGTGCTTTGGCGCGTCCGGTTCGGTGCGGATCAGCGCGAACATATGCGTCGCGCGCGCGCCGTCCGATGTCCAGGTCTTCTGCCCGTTGATGACCCATTCATCGCCGTCGAGATCACCGCGGCAGCGCACCGATGCTAGGTCCGACCCCGACCCGGGTTCGGAATAGCCTTGGCCCCAGACATACGAACCGTCGAGCGTCGGCCGTATGAAGCGCTCGCGCTGCGCGTCGGTGCCGCGCTCCAGCAAAGTCGGGACAAGCATGGCCGTGCCGTTGCCGCCAACCTCCATCGGCGCCCGCGCCGCGCGGAACGCTTCGCGGATGACCTGCGCGCGGATAATATCGACCGCCTGCTCCGAACCGCCATAACGCCTCGGAATGCCGCGATAGAGATAGCCGCGCTCGGTCGCCTTCAACCGAAAATCCCGGACATGGTCGCGAAGCGCCTCGCCGCGGCGATCCTTTGGCTGCCAGGTCTCCGCAAGGAAGCCCGCAATCTCGTCCCGAAACCGTTCGGCTTCCGCACCGTATCTCAGGTCGAACATCGTTCGCTCCGTTGCTTCCAAAAGCGTTAGCGACTTGTTCTACCTAGTCAACCATGTAGGATCGGGACCGTCGTCAGCCGAAGACGTCGAAATCACGGCGCCGGTCGTGTTCGGGTACCCACGCCTTGTTGGCGTTGATCACGTGCAGACGCCAGTGCTCTTCCGCCTTGTCCGCCTCGCCCGCCTCCATCAGGTCGATCAGCTTGCGGAACGAGCGCAGCCCGGAAAGGCCGCGCCTTTTCTGTTCGTCGATAGGTAAGGGATTCTGCTGGAAGAGGCGCACCTGATAGCTCGTTACCAGACCCTGCAGCATGCGCGTGACGAAATGCAGCGTACGGTTACCGCCGGCCTCGACGAGCAGTCTGTGGAACTCCGCCAAGCCGATCATGAAATCGATATAGCGTTCCTCGGTGACGATCGCCGTGAGACGGTCGACCTCCTCCCGCAACCGCGCGATCGCATCCGCGGGGCGGGTCAGAGCAAGTCGGCGGGCGACATAGGGTTCGATCGCCAGCCGTGCCTCATAGATGTCGGCCATCGTGGTGCCCTCTGATTGGAGCACATATCCGGCGTAACGCGCGACACCCTCGACTCGCGGCCGGTGCACCTTCGCTCCAGTGCGCGAGCCGCGCACGACGCTGATCAGGCGTTCGGCTTCTAGGATGCGAAAGGCTTCGCGCAAGGTCGGGCGCGAAATGGCGAGCGTCGCCATCAGCTGCCCTTCAGGTGGCAGGAACGCGCCCTCCTGCAACTCGCCGAGAATAATCCTTTTTCGAATGACCTCCGCCACAACCTCGGCGGTTTTCGGCACCCGGATGGGACCGGACCCGTCCTGCTCTTCCCGGTCCGCCAGCTTCAATCCCTAACCCCCCGCGACACCTATTCCACCTATATAATGACGTCGCTTACCGAAGCGCAACGCAGCGCTTTATAGCGATCGCGCGATAAGCACCTTCATAATCTCGTTCGATCCGCCATAGATGCGCTGGATCCGCGAGTTGCGGAACATATGCGCGATAGGGTAATCGTTGATATAGCCGTATCCCCCGTGCAGCTGCAGGCACTCGTCCACGACCTCCCACTCCGCGTCGGTGACCCATTGCTTGGCGATCGCTGAAGTGGTTGCGTCTAGCGTGCCGTCGAGCGCCCGCGCGATGCAGTCGTTGACGAACACTCGCGCAACGGTCGCCTTCGATTTGCACTCGGCCAGCTTGAACTGCGTATTCTGGAGCGCCAGTAGCGGCTGACCGAATGCCTGGCGGTCACGGGTATAGTCGATCGTCGCCTCAATTGCCTGTTCCATCGTGATGACACCTGCAACCGCCATCAGCAGCCGTTCGCGCGGAAGTTCCGACATCAGCTGGATGAAACCCTTCCCTTCTGTGTCGCCGAGCAGATTCTCGGCCGGAACCCACACGTCGTCGAAGAACAGCTCGGAGGTGTCCTGTGCCTCCAGCCCGATCTTGTCGAGCTTCTTGCCACGCCGAAAACCCTCCACTTCGTCGGTCTCGACGATCATCAGTGATACGCCCCGCGCGCCCAGCGAAGGATCGGTCTTGGCGACCACCACGATGAAGTCGGAAATCTGGCCGTTGGAGATGAAGGTCTTGCTGCCATTGATGCGATAGCCGTTGCCGTCCTTGAGCGCCGTCGTGCGGATCGACTGAAGGTCGGAGCCGGCGCCCGGCTCGCT
>NZ_CAHJWX010000363.1 GCF_903643065.1 Sphingomonas bacterium
CGACACGGTGGAACATGGCGACGAGGGCACGCCGGCGGTGTTCGCGCTGATGAAGGCGCGTGGCACCTTCCTGTGCCCGACGCTGGCGGCGACCGACGCGGTGACGCGCTATCGCGGCTGGAACGGCCAGGCGCCCGAGCCGCCCGCGATCGTCGACAAGCGGGCAAGCTTCGCCGCCGCGCTCAAGGCCGGGGTCAAGCTGTGCGCGGGCGGCGATACCGGCGTGTTCGCGCATGGCGAGAACGCGCGCGAGGAGGAGCTGATGGTCGCCTATGGCATGACGCCGCTGGCGGTCATGCGCGTCGCGACGGCGGGCAATGCGGAGGCGGTGGGGCTGGCGAACCGGATCGGACGGGTCGCGCGGGGCTGGCTCGCCGATCTGGTCGCGGTCGAGGGCGACCCGACCCGCGACATCGGCGCGCTGCGCCACATACGGCTGGTGATGAAGGGCGGGGTGCGTTTCTAGCCTCTCCCCTCCCCTTCAGGGGAGGGTCGGGGGTGAGGCCTCTCGATCGGAGCCATCGTCTGCGGCCAGGCCCCACCCCAACCCCTCCCCTGAGGGGGAGCGGCTTCGTCGATCAGAACTTCGCGGCGACCTCCAACCCCCACGTCCGTGGCGCATTGAAATTGCCGTAGTCGCCCAGGATGCCGCCATAGTTGCTCGATACCAGCGTCGCGCCGTTATAGTTGAGCACAGGCCCCGAATTGGCGTCGGAGCGGCGGTAGATATAGGTCTTGTCCAGCAGGTTGCGCGCCCAGACTGACAGCGTCACCCGGTTGGTGTCGTTCACCTTGATGTCGGCGAGCGCCAGGCGGCCGTTGACGATGAAGCTGGCGTCCGCCTTGGTCGGCTCCAGCTGGAAGGTGTACTGGCTGCTAGCGTAATTTCCGTCGAGGTGGAAGCGGATCGTCGCGTCGCTGCCCGCGATCGGCATCGCATAGTCGATCGCGCCCGACGCCGCGTTCTCCGGCGTGTAGACGATGTACAGCTGCTGCGGCAGCCCGCCCGTCAGGCTGTTCACCGCCGACGGCGCGCGCACGTGCGTATAGGCATAGGAGCCGGACAGCGTCAGCTCGGGGATCGGCCGCACCGTCAGGTCCGCCTCGATGCCCCGGATCTTGGTCTTGCCGGCGTTCTGCGTCTGCTCGACATGCGCGCCGTTGGTGGGGCTGGACGCGGAGGTGTCGAACTGGTCGAAGTCGAACTGCGTGTTGCTGCGGTTGGCGATATAGCCGGCGAGGTTGAGCCGCACGCGGTGGTCGAGGAAGTCGGTCTTGGCGCCGATCTCATAGGACTTCACCGACTCCGGGCCGAACGCCAGGAAGGTCTGCGACCGGTCGTTGGCGCCGCCGGCGCGGAAGCCGGTCGAATATTTCGCGTAGAGGTGCGCGTCGGGCGTCACGTCCACCGCGACGTTCGCCAGCACGTCGAACCGGCCGATGCTGTTGGAGAAGCGGAACGGCGTCTTGGCGCTGTTCGCCACCGTCGTGATCGGATTGAGATCGGTGCGGTTGTTGATGATGAACAGCTGGCCGCGCCGCTTGTCGCGCGTGTAGCGGCCACCGCCCGTGATGTGCAGGATGTCGAGCCCCTCGGGCGTGTAGGTCAGGTTGCCGAAGCCCGAATAATTGTGATCGAACGCCGAGCTGTCGCGGGTGATGAACTGGCAGCTGTTGGTGAACTCGGGCGCGGTCGCCGCCAGCGTGTTGACGCACGACGGCGCGTATTGCTGATAGCCGGAGTTGGCGCCGGTGACCGTCCCCGTCACGATCGGCGGGCGCACGGTCTGGATCGTGCCGTCGGCGTTGAACACGTTGGAAAGCGGGGTGGCCGCATACTCGGTCGCGTGCTCGGTATAGTAATAGGCGCCGACCACATAGTCGAACTGCGGGATGCTGCCGACCGCCTGGAACTCCTGGCTGAACTGGTGCTGGCGCAGATAGGACAGGCTGTAGCGGCTGGTGTTGCCGTTGGGCGCGAAGGTGGTCCGGGCGAAGCCGCCCGAATTGTCCCACTGGTCCGTGCTCACGCCGCGCCACGCGGTGATCGACCGCAGCTCCAGCGCGGACGACAGGTGATAGCGAAGGTTAGCCGACACGCCGTGCGTGATATCGACGCTGGGCTGCTGCGGGACCGCGAAGTCGGACGTGTACTGCCGGTCCGGGTGCGGGGTGACGATCGGCGCCAGCGGCGCGATGCACACCGGGCGCGTGCTGCCCGCCGCGATGGTGCCGCCGCACGCGACGCCGCCCGCCGCGATCGACCGGGTGTAGAGCGCGTAGGTCGGGGTGGCCCCGGCGGCGGCGGTGTTGACATAGACGCCGACCGGGTATGGGCCGCCCGCCTGGGCGGGGCTGAGCTTGTTGCCCGGATTATAGTTCAGCAGCTGGCTGAAATTGGGCGTGTTGTCGTCCTTGGCATAGTCATAGGCGATGTCGGCGGTGAAGCCCTCGACCGGCTTCCACCGTGCCGCCACGCGGCCGCCCTTGCGGTCGTAATAGTTCCAGCCGGTGGAGCCCGACAGCGGGTCCTTCACCGTCGGGTCCTGATGCTGGTAGACGCCGTCCAGCTTGATCGCGACGTTCTGGTAGGAAGGCAGATCGAGATGCAGCTCCGTGTTGCGGCTGCCGAAATTGCCCACGCCCGCGACGACGCGGCCGTCGAACACGCCGGTGGGCGCCTTGGTGACCAGGCTCAGCGCGCCGCCTTCGGTGTTGCGGCCGAACAACGTGCCCTGCGGGCCCTTGAGCACCTCGATCCGGTCAATGTCGAATAGCGCGGCGTTGAGGCCCTGCGTCTTCCCGAGCGCGATGCCGTCGATATAGACGCTGACGCCGCCGTCGCGCGCCGTCTGGTTCTGGTCATAGGGGACGATGCCGCGGATGCCGATGGTCAGCGCCGACTGGCGCGCCTCGAACGTCGCGACGCGCAACGACGGCACGGAGCCGTCGGCGAGGTTGAACAGGCTGAGGACGTGCCGGTCCTCCAGCGCCTGCGTGTTGAGCACGCTGATCGAGATGGGCGTGCGCTGGAGGTTGGTCTCGCGCCGGGTGGCGGTGACGACGACGTCCGCGATCCCCTGCGTATCGCCCTGGCCCTGGCCGGCGGCGGCGGTCGACTCGGCGGTGCCGGGCGCGGCGTCGGTGTTGGCCGCGCCGTTCGTCTGGGAGGCGGGCGGGTTGGTCGTGCCG
>NZ_CAHJWX010000364.1 GCF_903643065.1 Sphingomonas bacterium
AACGCCGGGCATGACGTTGGGGGACGGACCCCGTTCGCCTCCGGGACGGCAGACGACTGGAGCGACATCATCGACACGAACCTGCGCGCCGCGCTTCGCGTCACGCGCGCCATCCTTCCCGGCATGGTACAGCGCCGCAAAGGCGACATCGTCAACATGGGATCGACATCCGGCATCAAGTCCTACGCCAACATCGCGGCCTATGGTGCGAGTAAAGCCGCGCTGCACATGTTCAGCGACAACATCCGGTCCGAACTGTCGGGCTCAGGCGTACGTGTGATCGAGGTGCAGCCGGGTCCGGTTCGCAGCGGCTTTGCCGAGGCCCGACTTCGCGGCGACGAGACCGCGATCCGGGAATATTGGACCGAGATGAGCGGCGACCTGCCGCTCGAAAGCAGCGACGTGGCGGAGACCGTCGTGTTCGCGTTGACCCGGCCATCCCACGTGACGCTGAGCCAGATCGTGATGCAGCCGTCGAGCAAATGCTGAGCCGCTAGAACAGCGACTCGATCCCCCCGTCAATGCTGAGCGCCTGGCCGGTGATGGTCGCCCCGAAGGGACTTGCCAAGTACAACGCCATGTTGGCGATGTCCTGCTGGGTCACGAAGCAGCGCAGGCTGACGGAGCTTACCGCCATGGCGGTCTGTTCGTTGTTGCCGACCCCGCGGGACTCGGCCTTGGCGGCGATCATGCTGCGGACCCGAGGTCCATCGACCAAGCCCGGCAGCAAGGCGTTGACCCGGATGCCGTCCGGACCGAGTTCCATCGCCAGGGTCCGGGTGAAGCCGATCACGCCCCACTTTGCCGCCGAGTAGGGCGACCGCAGCGGGAATCCGAACTTCCCGGCGGCGGAGCTGAGATTGATGATCGAGCCGCCCCCAGCCTCCCGCAGCAGCGGCACCGCGTGGCGCGCGCAATGAAATTGGCTCGCCAGGCAGATCTGCAGCGTCGCATCCAGCTCCGCCGGCGTCACGGCGTCCACCGATTTGGTCGGCCCGGCGATCCCGGCATTGTTGATCAGCACGTCGAGGCCGCCGAGCGTTTCGGCCGCGGCACCGATGAACCGCTCCAGTGCCGCCGCGTCTCCCGCATCCGCCAGCATGGCCGGATGGGGGCAGTCAGCCAGCGCCGTCTCGTCGATGTCGGAGACGAACGGCTTCGCACCGCACGCGGCGAAGCTGTCCGCGATGACCCGCCCGATGCCCCCGGCTCCGCCCGTGATCGCGACCCGAAGCTTGTCCAGGCGTATGGGAAGGGGTTGCTGTGCGCCTTCGGTCAATATGTGCTCCTATCGCGCTGAGACGCCGGCACCGGCACTGTCCGGAATGGTCAGAGGAACCCCGTCGAGATCCACGGGATCGCGGCGACCACCGCGATGCCGGCAGCCAAGGCGACCAGGTAACCCCAGATGGACCGCATGCCGGCATCCGGGCTGACCTGCGATATCGCGCACGCGGCGTAGTAGCCGACCCCGAAGGGAGGCGCGAAGAGGCCCAGCCCCATCGCCAGCACGACGACGACAGCGTAGTGGACCTCGTTGACGCCGAACTCCCGGGCGATCGGGAACAGCAGCGGCCCGAACAACACGATGGCCGGGATGCCTTCCAGAACGCTGCCGAGGATGACGAAAGCCAGGATCGAGACGAGAAGGAACATTCCTTGGCCGCCGGGCAGGCCTGTCATCGCGGACGCAAGCTCCCGTGAGAACCCGGACTGCGTCAGCGCCCAAGCCATGCCGGTCGCCGTTCCGATGATCAGCAGGATGGCGCCGGACAGGGCGGCCGTGTTCACCAGCGCCGGGCCGATGCGCCGCCAATCCAGGCCGCGGTACACGACGACACCGACGACGAGGCAATACGCGATCCCGATCGTCGACACCTCGGTCGCGGTCGCGGCACCTTCGATGACGGCGGTGCGAATCACGAACGGCAGCACGAGGGCCGGCACGGCGATCACGAGACTGCGCCCGATCTCTCGCCCGCTGGCCCGCGCGGCGCTCGTCACGCCGGCATCGCGATGGCGCCACCAGACCACGATGCAGAGCACGACGGCGAGCAGGGCGCTGGGGAGCAAGCCGCCCGTGAACAGGGCGCTGATCGAGACGTTCGTCACCGAGCCGATCGTGATCAGCACAAGGCTGGGCGGCACGGTTTCCGTCTGCGCTCCCGTCGCAGACAACAGCGCCACCAAGTCGCCGGGCCGGGCTCCACGGCGCCGCATTTCCGGGAACAACACCGGCGCGACCGCCGCCATGTCGGCCGCCTTGGCGCCGGATATCCCACTGACGAGATACATCGCGCCGATGAGCACGTAGCTGAGGCCGCCGCGGAGGTGGCCGATCAGGTTGGCCAGGAAACGCACCATGGCCTGCGCCATCCCGGTCATCTCCAGCAATGCGCCGAGAAACACGAAGAGCGGAATGGCGAGCAGGATGAGCTGCGACATGCCGCCATCCATCCGTCCGATCACGACGCCGAGCGGGAAGCGCGTCGTCAGCGCCAGATAGCCGACAGTGCTGAGGCCGAAGCAGAACGCGATCGGCACGCCGAACAGGACCATCGACGCGACGCCGCCGACGAAGAAGATCAGGAGGTTGTAGTTGCCGAGCTGCTTCAGGATCGGAGCGCCCAGCCACAAGACGCCTGCGACGGCGCCCAGTATGGCAGCAGCGGCCAGGATGACCTTCGTGTGCGTCATGCTGAGCGTCTGCAGCACGATCGTCACCAGCATCAATCCCGCCCCCACCGGCAGAGCCGCGGCACGCCAGGAATCGGGAATGCCCATAGCCGGAGACGTTATGAAGGCTTGTTCTACCGCATACAGGTAGCCCGGACGGAGCACCGCCAGGAGAAAGGCGGCGGCTGCCAGGCCCGCCACGGTATCCAGCAAGGAACGTGGCCCCGGCCGCAGCATGCTGACGAAAGCCGTCATTCGCATGTGCTCGAACCGGCGGGCCGCGATGACGGCTCCCAGCATGGCGAGCCACAAGAACAGGGAGGAGGCGAGCTCGTCGCTCCAGACGAGCGGCGTCTGAAAGACCCCGCGCGACACGATGCCGGTGAAGAGCAGCACGATCTCGACGACGACGAGGGAGGCCGCGAGCGCATCCACCAAACGTCCCAGCGCCATGTCCAACCGAGCGGCAGCGCGCCAGCCGATCGGATGTGAGGAGACTGACGTA
>NZ_CAHJWX010000365.1 GCF_903643065.1 Sphingomonas bacterium
GCCGCCGGCGTCACCGCGCTGGTCGCCGCCGCCGGCACGGGCTCGGCCGCGATCGCCGCGCCACCCGACACCAGAACCAGGATCGCCACGGCCGCGCGGGAGAATATCATCGATCGTTCCACCCCTGGCGCTGGCGCTTCAAACCGCCTGCGCGAACCCGTCCGCTGGCCACCGCCACCGGACGAAGCGAGGCCTGGTCGCAACGTGGTTACCAAGACAATACCGGTGTTCGCGCGGCGGGACGGGGCGCGCCGGAGCTGCGGTGAGTTGAACGGTGGACGGTGAAAGCGCGCTGGAGGTGGTCGGCGGGCAGGGCGGCCTACAGATCGCGCCCGTAGACCTGATAGACCTTGTTGACCCGGCTCTCGATCGTCTCCGCGATCGAGCGCATCCCCTGATTGCCCTCCAGGATCCAGCCGATCTCGCCCCGGCTGGCGCCGTAGACGCGCACGGAGGCCTCGCGGATATACTCGATCATCATGAAGGCGAGCTGGGACGCCATGCGGCTCGCCTGCAGCTCCTTGACGACGCCCATCAGCGGCACGCGCACCGTGCGCACCTTGGGCGCGCGCAGCCACAGGAGCAGCTTGGCCCAGCCGAACGGGAGCAGCGAGCCATGCAGCGGCTTGATCGCCTCGTTTAGGTCCGGCAGCGTGATCATGAAGGCGACGGGCTTGCCGTCCAGCTCGGCGATGCGGATCAGGTCGTTGAACACGATCGGCTTCAGCTTGACGCCGACGTCCTTGATCTCGGGCGGAGTGAGGGGCACGAAGCCCCAGTTGCTGCTCCACGCGTCGTTCAGGATGGCGAGGATGATCGCGGCCTCCTCCTCGAACTTCTTCTTGTTCACCTCGCGCACGACGATGCGCTTGTTCGCCTCGCCCGACTTGATGATGCGCTTGACGATCGGGGGGAATTCCTGCGTGATGTCGAGGTCATAGGTCATCATCCGCTTGACCGGCGCATAGCCCGCCGCCTCGATCCAGCCCCGATATTCGGCCTTGGCATGCCCCATCATGATCGTCGGCGGGTGGTCGAAGCCGTCGATCAGCAAGCCGGGCTCTTCCCAGATCGACTGGGAGATGGGGCCGAGCGCGTGCGTCATCCCCTGCTCGCGCAACCAGCCCTCGGCGGTGGCGAGCAGCGCCCGGAAGACGTCGGGCCGCTCGGCCTCCATCAGCCCCCATTGCCCCACGCCCGGGCCAAAGCCCTGCGCCGCCGGCATGGTCAGCGCCAGCGTGTCGATGTGCGCGGAGATGCGGCCGACGACGCGGCCCCCGTCCTCCGCCAGGAACAGCTGCGCCTTGGCATGGGAATACCAGCCGTTCTTCTCCGGCGTGATCAGCCCCAGCGCCTCGCCCTTGAGCGGCGGCACCCAGTGCGGATCGTCCGCGTACAAGCGGAACGGCAGGTCGACGAAGCGCTTGCGGTCGGCCTTGCTGCTGATCGGGCGGATGGCGAGCGGCATGGATCCCTTTCCGTCACGCCGGCATCCGCGTCAGGGGCGCGGCTGACGACGGTTCATTGCGCGAGCGCGACGATCGGCACAACCCTGCGCCGACATGACGCGGTGAGTTGGATTGCCATGCTCAGGCCACTATCTTGCGATCATGGCGACCGCGATGAGCACCCTGACCATTGACGCAGCCGCGGCGCGCGCGCTGCCCGTCGCGGCGAAGGTCGGCGATGACAAGGCGATGTTGCGCGCCGCCGCCGAGCTGACGCGCGACCTGATCGCACCCCGACCGGGGCTGTACTGGCTCGACCTGGGGGGGTCGGCGGCGCTCGGCTACCTGGCGCTGGTCGGTGCGACGATGCTGCCGGGCGCGCTCGCCTGGGTCGCGGGCGTGGTGGCGGTGCTGGCGCTCTATCGCGCGATGAGCTTCATCCACGAGATCAGCCACCTCAAGCATGCCGGGCCGATGCGTGGCTTCCGGCGCGGGTTCGATGCGCTGGTCGGCGTGCCGATGCTGATCCCCTCGTTCATGTACGAGGGCGTGCACAATCTGCATCACGCCAAGACCCGCTATGGCACCAGCCAGGACCCGGAATACCTCCCGCTCGCGCTGATGAAGCCGTGGACCCTGCCCGTGTTCGTCGCGGTCAGCGCGCTGGCGCCCTTGGGGTTGCTGATCCGCTACGGCGTGCTCGCGCCCCTGTCGGTCGTGGTGCCCGGCCTGCGCCGCGCGGTGGTCGAGCGCTATTCGGCGCTGGCGATTAATCCCGGCTTCCGCCGCCGCGCGCCCGAGGGCGAGGCGAAGCGCCATTGGGATCGGCTCGAAACCGCCTGCGCGCTCTGGGCGATGACGCTGATCGCGCTGGTCGCGACCGGCACGCTGCCGTTCCGCGCGTTCGCGATCGGCTTCGCGATCGCGTCGCTGGTCGCGGTGATTAATCAGGTTCGCACGCTGGTCGCGCATCTGTGGGAGAATGACGGCGAGCCGATGAGCGTCACCGCGCAATATCTCGACAGCGTCAACGTGCCACCACCCGCGCTGCTGCCGATGCTGTGGGCGCCGGTCGGCCTGCGCTACCATGCGCTCCATCATTTGTTGCCGGGCCTGCCGTATCACGCGCTGGGCGAAGCGCATCGCCGGCTGACTGCGGCGTTGGAGGCGGGCTCGCCATTCCACCAGGCGAGCTATGCGGGGCTGCCGCATCTGGTGGCGAAGATCGGGCGGAGTACGCTGGGGCTGCGTTGACGATCCGGCTACGATGGGTCATACCAGCGGTATGAAAGTCGCCGTCTCCATCCCGGATCGGACGTTCTCCAAAGCCGATGCTCTCGCGAAGCGGCTTCAAACGTCGCGCAGCGCCCTTTACGCACGTGCCCTGCAAGCGTTCATTGAAACTCATGAGGAGGACTCGGTCACGGTGGCGATGAACACCGTCATCGCCGAGGTCGGCACCGAGCTTGATGAGTGGACGCGGGCGGCGTCCAGATCGGTTCTGGCTCGCACTGAGTGGTAATCGCGCAGGGCGACATTTGGTGGGCGGACGCCAGTGATCCCGCAGGGTCGGAGCTGGGCTATACGCGGCCGGTGCTGGTGGTGCAGTCCGACCGCTTCAACGCCAGCACGTTGGCGACGGTGCTCTGCGTGCCGCTAGAGTCTGAGTCATCTGGGCTGAATCGGTTTGGGATTCCCCTGGTCGAAGAAGTCTGATTCAAGCTGCTGGCC
>NZ_CAHJWX010000366.1 GCF_903643065.1 Sphingomonas bacterium
CGCCGGCGTGGCGCACCATCGCGGCGGCGACGCGCGCGCTCTCGCGCCAGATCTCGGCGGCGTCGTGTTCCACCCAGCCGGGGCGGGGATAATGCTGGGTCAGCTCGGCCGCCGCGCTCGCGACGCAGCGGCCGACCTGCCCCGGGCCCGATCCGGGGTCGGCGGTGAACAGCATCGCGCGCGTCGACGTGGTGCCCTCGTCGATCACGAGCAGGTGGTCGGCCATGGTCCTCTCTCCTCGCGCCCCGCATGCCCGCTATCGCGATCCGCGCAAGGGGGGTAGGAGTGACCGACATGGCCGATCGCGACGCCTTCATCGCCCCCGGCGTGCCGCTCGTGCCCGACGAGCCGGCGCCGTTGGTGGAGCGGCGCGACCGGCTGCTCGCGGCGTTGACGCTGATCGCGGGCGTCGGGCTGGCGCTCGGGCTGCCCTTCGCGCTGCAGTTGGGGCGCGAGTTCTTCCTGCCGCTGACGGCCGCGCTGGTGGTGGCGGTCGCGATGGTGCCGCTGCTGGAGCAGCTGGAGCGACGCGGCGTGCCGCCGACGCTGGCGGCGCTGTTCTGCGTGCTGCTGTTCCTGGGGCTCGTCAACGTCGCGATCGCCGCGATCGTGGTGCCGGCGACCGACTTCTTCACGCTGCTGCCGACGCGGCTGCCGCGCATCCAGCACAATCTCGCGCCGCTGCTGGAGCTTTATTCCAGCCTGCAGCGCTCGGTGAACCGCTTCTTTCACCAGATCGCGTCGACGCCGATCCGCCGCTCGCCCACCGCCGCCGTGGCGCCGCCCTCGTCGATCCTGGAGCTCGCCGCGACCAGCGCTCCCGCCGTCATCGTCCAGTTCCTGTTCGGCGTCCTGGTGGTGTTCTTCTTCCTGTCCGGCTGGACCCGCATCCGCCGCCAGACGATCACCGGCCGCGCCAGTTTCGACGGCGCGATGGCGACGGCGCGGGTGATCCAGGACGTGGTGGACGACGTGTCGGCCTATCTGGGCACGATCACGCTCATCAACCTGCTGCTGGGCGCGATCGTCGCGGGCGCGCTGTACCTGTACGGCATGCCCTATCCGCTGATGTGGGGCGGCATCGTCGTGCTGCTCAACTATGTCCCGTATTTCGGGCCAGCGATCGCGGCGCTGCTGATGGCGGTGGGTGGGCTGATGCTCTATGCCGATATCTGGGGCGCGCTGGTGCCGGCGGCGATCATGATCGGCTGCCACCTGGTGGAGGCGAACCTGGTGACGCCGTTCATCGTCGGCCACCGGCTGACGATCAGCCCGCTGATGATCCTGATCTCGCTCAGCTTCTGGACCTGGATCTGGGGGACGCCCGGTGCGCTGCTGGCAGTGCCGCTGCTGATCATCGGGCAGACGGTGCTGGGCGCGGCGGGCAAGCCGGACATCGCGGGCTTCCTGTTCGAACAGGGCGCGCTGGTGAAGACGCGCGGCGACCGGCGGCGCTGGCGGCGGGGCAGACCCGAACCGGTTGACAGCCCCGGAGGCGTCGCCTAACCGGCCGCCTCCGCGACGGTCTTGCGGGTGTAGCTCAGTTGGTTAGAGCGCCGGCCTGTCACGCCGGAGGTCGCGGGTTCGAGCCCCGTCACTCGCGCCACCGCGCAGCGCGGGCACGGTCAGCGGAGCTGATCGCACCACGCGCAAGCGCGGCCGGCGGGTCGCTTCAGCGATCCCGTCCGACGTCACGGCGCGGCTTCGCCGCGACGCTCTACCCAGCGAAGAAGTAGCGGGATCCCCCGCACAAGGCCGGTTGACGACGGTTATCGGGCGTCCCCGTCCCCCGCATTGCCGCTTTCCATCCACACCAGCAGCGGCCGCAACGGCGCGATCCAGATGATGCCCGTGACCAGGTAGAAGAGCGTCTGTGCCGGCCACCACCAGGTGCCGACCGTGCCCGAGAGGCTGGCGATCGCGATCGCCCAGACGGCGATCAGCCCCAGGATGATGAAGACGCCAGCCGGCTTGCGCCACGATGGGGTCATGGCGTGATCCACTCCTGTTCGGTCGCGATCGCGTGGAGCGGGATGTCCCATGGATCGGGGGCGAGCGCGTCGACTTCCTGCACCGACCAGGCGAGGCCGACGCGCCACGCGGCCGGATGCGCAGCGAAGGCGCGGTCGTAATGGCCGGCGCCCTGGCCGAGGCGGTTGCCCCGCCGGTCGAAGCCGATCAGCGGGGTGAGGATGAGGTCGGGGGCGGCCTCGGGCCAGGCCGGGTCGGGATTGAGCAGGCCGAAGGGGCCGGGGATCAGCGGCTCGCCGGGCTGGACGAGCAGGAAGCGCAACGCGGTGGCGCGGTCGGCGACGAAGGGGAGGGCCAGGTGGGCGCCGGCGGCGGTCGCGGCGGTGTCGAACGGGGCTGGGTCAACCTCGCCGCCGACCGGGCGATAGCTGGCGACGATCCGGCCGGGGCGAAGTTGGTCGAGAAAGGCGGGTGATGGCCTGGGAGCGGGGCCGTTCATGGCGGCTCGGGTCGCGCGAAGGCGGGCGCGAAGAGCGGGCTTGGCAAGCATCAGGTCGCGGCCCGGCGAAGCCGTGCCGCGACGTCGAACGGGCTCGCTAGCGCGATCCGCCGGCCGGGCTCACGCGTCTCCGCCGCAGCTAGGCTGCGGCGGTGCGTGTTGGGACCACCTTGGCCGTTTGCCAATGTATCCACTGACGCACGGTACGTCAGGTGGGGACCATGTACGTCGGACCAGGATCCGGGCAGGGACAGCCCCCAATGGATGATGAATAGCCTCAGGGATAAAAGATGGCTCGCACCGGGCAGTACCCGAGTCCGTACTTAGGCGTTGGCGGGCGCGTGCTCAAGGGTGTCGGCTAGTTCTTCCAGCCGTTCCGCCAGCCGCGTTACCGCGCCCGCGCCCAGCGAGCCGTCGGCGGGAGGGCGGTTCTCCGCCTCGTCGAGCGCGTCCGCGAGCATGAGCGCGAGCAGGAACAGCGCGCGCTCGGTGGAGACGCCGCCGGCGGCGCGCAACGCGGCCGGCCAGCGCTCGATCAGCCGTTCGCCCAGATGCCGCACGCGGCTCTCCTCGCCATCGCGACAGGCGACGGCGATCGCGCGCCCGCCCAGCGACAGGTCGACCTGCGCCACCCTAGCGCTCCGACCCGCGCGCGATCACGTCGTCCAGCGCCGCGACCGCTTCCGCCATCCGCGCCTTGAGCGCCGCG
>NZ_CAHJWX010000367.1 GCF_903643065.1 Sphingomonas bacterium
GCGCGGCTCAAGGTGCACCCGCGCGACAACGCCGCCAACGCCGCCACGCTCGCCCGCGCCGAGCGCTGCTATGAGATGTTCCTGGGCGACGAGCGCGAGCGGATCGGGCGCATGGTCACCGATTTCCAGGCGGTGCTCGACCGGCAGGAGCCGCACGCGATCGCCGACGCGCGAGGCCGGCTGGAACAGGCGCTCGACGCGCTGGAGGGCGAGCGCTTCCTGTGAACATCTGGCGGACGCTGGGCATCGCCGCGACGACGGACGAGCTCGCGATCCGCCGCGCCTATGCCGCCCGCCTCAAGGCGATCGACCCGGAAGCCGATCCGGCGGCGTTCATCGCGCTGCGCGACGCATTCAGCGCGGCGCGCACGCGGGCGCGGCGGGCTTCCGAAGAACACCGCCTCCCCGGCGCAGGCCGGAGCCCGGTAGCACAAGGTCCCGACACGCTGGGCGACGCTCCGCCATCCAACGCGCCGCGACGGGGCCCCGACCGGGGAGGCGAGGAAGAAGCCGCGCCCCCTTCAGCCAGTCCGCCACGCTGGCTCGCCGACCTCGACGCCGTGAACCGCTTCGTCACCGGCGATGCCCCGCGCGACGATCCAGCCGTCGTCGCGCACCTCGAACGCGTCCTCGCCGACGACGCGATGGCGCAGGTCGATCATGCCGCCACGATCGAGCGCTGGGCGGTCGACCTGTCGGTGCGCTTCATGCCGCGTTCCGACCCGGTGATCCGGCTGGCGGGCGCACGCTTCGGCTGGCCGGCACAGGCGCGGGGGTGGAACTGCCCCCCCGCCGTTCGCCAAGCCGTCGGCCGGGCGGCCGACATGGCTTGGCGTGACCGGCTGGGAAGCACCGAGATGCGCAGCGATGCCGCCGCAACCAGCTGGCGCGTGCTCACCCGCCTTGCCGACCAGCCGCCGCGGTCGCGCTTCGCCCGCGCGGTGGAAGCCTGCCTGCGGGCGATCGACGCGCGTCACCCGACCGTGCGGCTCGATCTCGACCCCGTCACGGTGCACGCGTGGGAGGCGATGATCGAGGACCGGCACCAGCGCCCGGTCGCACGCCTCGGCCGCCGCCTCGCCACGGGTCCGCGCGCGCTCGCGGCCTGGTTGCGCCGGCCGGTGCTGCGCGTCGGTCGCTGGACCTTCAGCCCGCTGCGCCTCCTGTTCCCGATCTACCTGCTCCTGCAGATCGCGCGGTGCGCCGCGTCCGGCTGAACGTTGACCCCGTCGACGCCGCGCGTCATCCTCCCCACCAACGGGAGAGGGCCTGCATGACCAAGCACCTGATCTGGGCGCTGCTCGCCACCGCCGGGCCGGCGCTCGCGCAGGTGGCATCGACGACGCCGGTCATCGCGCTGTCTGCGCAGGGGGACGTGTCCGTTACCATCTATCATGACGACCTCGCGCTGATCCAGGACACACGCGACCTTGATCTGGCGGCGGGGCGCGTACGGCAGGACTTCCCCGACGTCAGCGCCGCGATCCGACCGGAAACGGTGACACTGGGCGTCGCCGACGCGACCGTGGTCGAGCAGAACTTCGACTACGACCTGCTCACGCCGGCGTCGCTGATGGAAAAGGCGGTGGGCGAGACGATCACGATCGTGCGCACCAATCCCGGCACCGGCGCCGAGACGCGCGAGCGGGCGACCGTGCTCGCGGTCAATGGCGGCGTGGTGCTGCGGATCGGCGATCATGTCGAGGTGCTGCGCGACGATGGCCTGCCCGCGCGCGCGATCTTCGACCGGGTGCCCGAGACCCTGCGCGCGCGACCGACGCTGTCGGTGACGCTCGCCTCGACCCGCGCGGGCAGGCGGCCGGCGACCTTGTCCTATCTGTCGCGCAAGCTGGGCTGGGTCGCCGACTATGTCGCGCTGTTTGACGCCGCCAAGGGGCTGATCGACGTTCAGGGTTGGGTGACGCTCAAGAACGAGACGGGCACGACCTTCGCCAATGCGCACGTGCTGCTGGTCGCGGGCGATGTCGCCGGCGGCGATGAAGATGGGGGCGAGGACACGCCGCGCGCCGCGATCCGTGCCGCCGGCACCGAGACCGCCGGTCGCGAGCAGCTGGGCGACTTATACCTTTACCCGCTGCCCGGCCGCACCACGATCGCCGACCAGCAGACCAAGCAGGTCAGCTTTCTCGACGTGCACGGCGCCCCCGCGACCAGCGCCTATGAGTATCGCAACGACTGGCTGGGCACCAAGGCCGAGCCCGAGAGCGCGGCGAGCGTGCTGCGCTTCTCCTCGGCCAAGGCCGGCGGCCTGGGCGACGCGCTGCCGGCGGGCACGGTACGCGTCTACCAGCGCGACGCACGCGGCCAGGCGCAGTTCACCGGCGAGAGCGCGATCCCGCACACGCCGCAGGGTTCGTCGATCGGCTTGCGCACGGGCGACGCGTTCGACGTCAAGGTCAAGCCGACGGTCGCGGAACGCACGCGGCTGGGCGGCGGCCGCTGGCGCACGCGGATGACGTACCTGCTGACCAACGCGCGAGCCAAACCGGTGACGGTGGACCTGGTGCAGGCGGGGTTGGATTGGATCGTCGGCGCGACCGAGATCACGGCGGAGAGCCTGAAGAGCGAGCGCCGCGATGCGGACAGCGCGGTGTGGCATGTCGTTGTGCCCGCCAACGGGTCGACGACGGTCACCGCCAGCTTCGACACGCGCTATTGATAGTGCCCTCCACCCTCCCCGGCACCCCTCGCCTCCCCGGCGAACGCCGCGGCCCAGCTCAAACGAAGCGGCGCTTCGCGCCGACACTGGGCTCCGGCCTTCGCCGGGGAGGCGGGGTATTGGCGGCGCTCCTGCTGACTCAGGCGTCCGCGCAGGAACGCGCGACCATCACCTCGCCCGGGCCGGCGAGCGTCGCGGTCACCGTGTATCGCGCGGCCGACGGCAAGGCGGCGCTCGATCTCGACTGGCTGGGCGGCTACGCGCTCGTCACCGAGACGCGCACCGTCCGGCTGCCCGCCGGGCCCGCGACGATCCGCTTCGACGGCGTCGCGGGCGGCATTGTGCCGGCGAGCGCGATCGTCACCGGCCTGCCCGGCGGGGTGATCGAGAAGAACCGCGACGATCGGCTGCTCTCGGCCGCCGCGCTGGTCGACGGGACGCTCGGGCGGCGCGTGACGCTGACCCGCACCGATCGCGCGAGCGGGGCCGTGCGCGTCC
>NZ_CAHJWX010000368.1 GCF_903643065.1 Sphingomonas bacterium
CGCCCGCCGCCTTCAGCGCCGCGCTGTTCGCCCAGGCGGCGTGCCCGTCCGCGCGTTGCAGCCACACCGGCCGGTCACCCACCGCCGCGTCCAGCTCGGCGGCCGTCGGGAACCGGCCGAGCCCCCATTTCTCCTGGTTCCAACCGCCGCCCAGCACCCATTTGCGCTCCGGATTGGCGTCGGCATAGGCCCTGATCCGTGCCTGCGCGTCCGCCAGCGAAACGCTGTCCGAAAGGTCCAGCGCCAGCGCGCGGAATCCCAGCTCCATGACATGCCCGTGCGCGTCGATCATCCCGGGCAGCAGCACGCGCCCCTTCATGTCCGCGCGCCAATCGAGCCTGGCGGGGCGCTTGTCAGCGGCGCCCAGCAGCGCCGTCACCTTGCCGTCCGCGCTCATCAGCAGCCCGGTGAAGCGGACCACATGCCCCTGCCGGTCCAGCGTGACGCCATTGACGTTGTCGACCAGCGCGTCGGCGAGCGCGGGGGTGGAGAGGGTCAGCACGATGGCGACCAGCGGCTTGAGCATCGGCGGTCGTTAAGCCCCGTTTCCCCGCCGCGCCAGATGGTCTAGCCGACCGCCATGGCCACCCAGTTCCACGCCACCGACGCGGCCCTGCCCGTCACGATCGACGACGTCCACGCCGCCCATGCCCGCATCGCCGACGCGATCGTCCGCACGCCGACGCTGATCAGCCGGACGCTGTCCCAGCTGACCGGTGCCACGGTCTATCTCAAGTTCGAGAACCTCCAGTTCACCGCCGCCTACAAGGAGCGCGGCGCGCTCAACACGCTGCTGCAATTGTCGGACGCGGCGAAGGCCGTCGGCGTGATCGCCGCCTCGGCGGGCAATCACGCGCAGGGGCTGGCCTATCACGCGGCGCGGCTCGGCGTGCCCGCGACCATCGTGATGCCGCGCAACACCCCCACGGTGAAGGTGACGCAGACCGCGGGGCACGGCGCCACGATCATCCTGGAGGGCGACACGTTCGACGCCGCCTACGCCCATGCCCGCATGCTGGAGGCCGCCCAGGGCCTCACCTTCGTTCACCCCTTCGATGATCCGCGCATCATCGCCGGTGCCGGCACCACGGCGATCGAGATGCTGGCCGACGCGCCCGCGATCGACTGTTTCGTCACCCCGATCGGCGGCGGCGGGCTGATCAGCGGCATGGCCACCGTCGCGCGCGCGCAGTCTTCCAGGAACGGGGCCCGCCGGATCGAGGTGATCGGCGTGGAGGCGCGGCTGTTCCCGTCGATGTACAACCGGATGCGCGGCACGAACCTGCCATGCGCGGGCGACACGCTGGCGGAGGGCATCGCGGTCAAGGAGCCGGGCGGCATCACCGCGCGGCTGGTGCAGGCGCTGGTCGACGACATCGTCCTGGTCTCCGAGCGCCGGCTGGAGGAGGCGGTGGCGCTGCTGCTCCAGATCGAGAAGACGGTGGTGGAGGGCGCGGGCGCGGCGGGCCTGGCGGCGCTGCTCGCCTATCCCGAGCGTTTCCGGGGCAAGACGGTGGGCGTGGTGCTGTGCGGCGGCAATATCGACACGCGACTGCTCGCCAACGTCCTGTTGCGCGATCTCGCGCGGTCGGGCCGGCTGGCACGGCTGCGCATCCGCCTGCAGGACATCCCCGGCGCGTTGTTCCAGGTCGCCCGCATCTTCGATCAGGAGCGGATCAACATCATCGAGGTGTACCACCAGCGCGTGTTCACGACACTGCCCGCCAAAGGCCTGGTCACCGACATCGAGTGCGAGGCAAGGGACCGTGCCCACCTCGACCGGTTGATCGCCGCATTGGGCGAAGCCGGCTACGAGGTGAGCACGGTAGAGCTGGCCTAGCGGCTGGAGGCCTTGTCGTCCTTGGTCGCCGCGACGACGACGATCGCGGCGATGCCGGCGACGATCGCCAGCGCGTAAATCCCGGCGGCCCCGCCCCCGGCGATCCGGCTGGAGCCGTGCGTCGAGGTGGACGCGCGCGCGGCGGGCGCGATCGACAACGAGGCCGCGGGATTGGCGACCGGTGCCGCCGAGGCCGCGACGGGGGCCGCGACGAGCGCCGTGGCGGCGGCGAGATGAGACAGAATATGCATCGGCGGCTCCCTTTGATACAATCCCGTAACAGCCCTGGCTGACGGTAGTTCCTTCCGTAGCGCGCAATTTCCAACGGGACAACGTCGACGGCGTTAACGCTCTTTCGTGGTAAAGCCGCTTTTCAGCGTGGCGGCGACGCCCCATAGGAGCGGGGCGGCGCGCGGCGCCCGTAGATCAGGAGCTTGCCCGCCGGTGACCGCGCCGTTCCGCTTTCCGCGCTTCTTCGTCACCAGCCCACAGCCATGCCCGTATCTGCCGGGCCGGCAGGAGCGCAAGGTGTTCACCGAGCTGAACGGTCCGCATGCCGCCGAGCTCAACGACGCGCTCGGCCGGATCGGGTTTCGCCGCAGCCAGTCGGTCGCCTACCGCCCCAGCTGCGCGGGCTGCGCGGCCTGCGTGTCCGTGCGCGTCTTTACGCCCGATTGGACTCCCAACGCGACGCAGCGCAAGCTGCTCAAGCGCCACGCCGATGTGGAGGTCACCGCGTGCCGGCCATGGGCGACCGACGAGCAGTTCCGCCTGCTGCGCCGCTATCTCGCCAGTCGCCATCCCGGCGGCGGCATGACGGGCATGGACGAGGACGACTTCGCCGACATGGTGGAGCACTCCCCCGTCAATTCGCTGGTGCTCGAATATCGCGAGCCGACGGTGCGTGGCCGGCGTGGCAGCCTGATCGGCGCCTGCCTCACCGATCGGCAGGCGGACGGGCTGTCGATGATCTACAGCTTCTTCGCCGCCGACGACGAGCGCCGGCCCGGCCTGGGCAATTTCATCATCATGGACCACATCATCCGCGCGCGCGACGCCGGCCTGCGCTACGTCTATCTCGGCTATTGGGTGAAGGGCTCCAGCCGGATGGCGTACAAGGTGCGCTACCGCCCGATCGAGGTGCTCGGCCCGGCCGGCTGGCGGACGCTGACCGACGCGGAGATCGCCGCGCGCGCCTGGGCCTAGGGGTTGTCCTGTTCGGACCGGACCCTGACCCGTCAGCACCTGACTATGACAGACCCTAATCGGCGACGCTGACCGCGACGTCGACGTCCAGCGCCTCGCCGCCCTCGCCCAGCCGCGAGCCCGCG
>NZ_CAHJWX010000369.1 GCF_903643065.1 Sphingomonas bacterium
GGCGGGCGTGGTGTTCGACGCGGTCAAGCAGGCGACCGCGATCGGCACCGACGTGTTGATCGTCGATACCGCCGGACGCTTGCAGAACAAGCGCGAGCTGATGGACGAGCTGGCGAAGATCCGGCGCGTGCTGGGGCGGCTGAACCCGGCGAGCCCGCACGATGTGGTGCTCGTGCTCGACGCGACGACGGGGCAGAACGCGCTCAATCAGGTCGAGGTGTTCCGCGACGTCGCGGGGGTGACGGGGCTGGTGATGACCAAGCTGGACGGCACCGCGCGCGGCGGCGTGCTGGTCGCCGCCGCCGAGCGGTATGGCTTGCCGATCCACGCGATCGGGGTGGGCGAAGGGATGGCGGACCTGCGGCCGTTCGACGCGCGCGAGGTGAGCCGCATCATCGCGGGCATCGAAGGGGTGCGCAAGTGAGGGGCAAGGCTTCGCCGCAGTTCCGGCTGCTGCTCGATTACGGGCCGTTGCTGGTCTTCTTCCTCGTCAATTACCTGGGCCATGGCCCGGCCTTGGCGCGGGTGGTGGAGGCGACGGTCGCGTTCATGGTCGCGATGGTGGTGGCAATCGTGACATCCTGGGTGCGGACGCGGCACGTCTCGCCGATGCTGCTGATCTCGGGGGCGCTGGTCCTCGTCTTCGGCGGGCTGACGATCTGGTTCCACGACGATCGTTTCATCAAGACGAAGCCGACCTTCGTCTACCTGATCTTCGCCGCCGTGCTCGGCTTCGGCATGGCGACGGGGCGCCCGCTGCTCCAGTCGCTGCTGGAGACCGCCTATCCGGGGCTGGACGCGACCGGCTGGCGCAAGCTGACCCGCAACTGGGCGGTGTTCTTCGCCGGGATGGCGCTGGTCAACGAAGCGGTGTGGCGGAGCAGCTCGACCGATTTCTGGGTGGGGTTTAAGCTTTGGGGCGTGATCCCGCTGACGCTGCTGTTCGCCTTTGCCAACGTGCCGATGCTGCTGCGGCACGGGTTGCAGGCGGCGGGAGACCTCCCGCCGCCCGAGTGAGCGTCAGGCGTCGAAGCGCTTGCCGGCCTCGTTCCAATTGACCAGTTCCCACCACGCCTTGAGATAGCCGGGACGATCGTTCTTGTAGGTCAGGTAATAGGCGTGTTCCCACACGTCATTGCCCAGGATCGGCGTCCCCTTGTCCGCGACGACGTCCATCAGCGGATTGTCCTGGTTCGGTGTCGAGGTCACCTTGAGCGCCCCGTCCGCCGTCTTGATCACCCAGGCCCAGCCCGAGCCGAACTGGCCGACGCCCTTGGCGTTGAAATCCTCCTTCAGCTTGTCGAGCCCGCCATACGCGTCGATCGCGTCCTTCAGCGCGCCCGACGGCTGCGTCGACCCGGCCGGGCCCATGATCTTCCAGAAGAAGTCGTGGTTCCAATAGCCGCCGCCATTGTTGCGGATCAGCGGCGGGAGCGAACCGACCTTGGCGAGGATCTGCTCGATGCCGTGGCCCGCCAGGCCCGGATCGGCGGCGACGCCCTCGTTGAGCTTGTCGGTATAGGCCTTGTGATGCTTGTCGTGATGGAACGTCATCGTCTCCTTGGAGATGACCGGTTCCAGCGCGTCATAGGCATAGGGCAGCGGGGGCAGTTCGAAGGCCATTGTCTTCTCCTTGGAGCGGGCGGGATCGGTGGCGGCCAGCGCTCGCGTCAGCGGGATGCCGAGCATCGCCGCCGCCGAGCCGAGCCAGCCGATGACGATACGACGAGGATGCATGGTCATCGGGACCCTCTCTGCCAGCCAGCGCTTTAACGTCGGCGCGCGCTTGTTGATCCGCGCCGATGGCGACGCAAGCCGCCGTCACGCCTTGATCAGGTCGTGCCGGCGCAGCGCATGGCGCAGCTGGTCATAGGTCAGGCCCAGCGCGTCGGCGGTGGTGCGCTGGTTGAAGCGATGCTCGGCGAGCGCGCGGGCGAGCAGCTCGCGTTCGAACCGCGCGACGCGGGACTTGAAGTCGGAGGGACCCGCGTCGCAGGCAACCACCGCGTCATCCTCGACCGGCGCCGGGATGGGCGTCGGAGCAGGCGTCGAGGCGGGTGTCGTCGGGGCCGACGAGCGCGGGCGATGCGGCGAGGCGAAGGGATCGAGGTCGACCGCGTCGACCGGACCGTCGCCGTCCCAGCGATACACCGCGCGCTCGACGACGTTGCGCAGCTCGCGGACGTTGCCGGGCCAGCGGTGCGAGCGCAGCGCGTGGAGCGCCGTGGCGCCAAAGCCCGGCCAGCCGCGCCGGCCCAGCTCGGCGGCCATGCGGCGACCGAAATGATCGGCGAGGACGACGATGTCGCCCGCCCGCGCGCGCAACGGGGGCAGGGTGAGGACCTCGAACGACAGGCGATCGAGAAGGTCGGCGCGGAACTGAAGCGCATCGACCTTGTCGGGCAGATGCTCGTTGGTGGCGGCGACGATGCGGACATCGACGCGCAGCGGCCGCGACGAGCCGATGCGCGTCACCTCGCCATATTCTACCGCGCGAAGCAGCCGGTCCTGCGCGGCCATCGACAGCGTGCTCAGTTCGTCCAGGAACAGCGTGCCGCCGTCCGCTTCCTCGAACCGGCCGGCGCGCGCCTTGGTGGCGCCGGTGAAGGCACCCGCCTCGTGCCCGAACAGCTCCGCCTCGATCAGCGTCTCGGGCAGCGCGGCGCAGTTCATCACGACGAGCGGATGGTCCCAGCGGTTCGACAGGCGATGCAGCCGCTCGGCGATCAGCTCCTTGCCGGTGCCGCGCTCGCCGATCACCAGCACCGGCCGGTCGAGCGGCGCGGCCCGGCTGGCGCGCTCCAGCGCGTCCAGGAACGCGCCGGACTGACCGATGAACTGGGTGGCGCGCTCGACCATGTGCGACCGTTTGGTGGATTCCGCCAAGCGTTGGCAAGAGGGGAACAGGCAGGCGGCAACAGGCAATGGCTAAGTGTTTGTGATCGAACGATTACGGCAATTGGCACGCGGGCTGCAAAGGATAGGGCAAGCCACCGATCGGGTGGCATCAAGGGAGTAATTACGATGATCCAGTCCCCGTTCGCCCGCCGCGCCGCCGCTGTCCTGGCGAGCGTCGTCGCCGCCACCTTGTGCCTGTCCGCCGCGATCGGGCCGGCGGGATCAAGCACGCCGTGTCCGCAGCCACCAACCAAGGCGAGCGGCAGCAAGAGC
>NZ_CAHJWX010000370.1 GCF_903643065.1 Sphingomonas bacterium
GCCGGGCGGGCGGCTGTGGCAGTTCCGCTGCCGCGGCGCGGCGCTGGCGGTCGAGCCGAGCCTGTGGATCGACGCCGCCGGTCGCCCGCGCGAGACACACCAGCTGGTGATGACGGGCGAGGCCCCGGCGGGCGGGGCAAGCGTGAGCTGGGCGTTCAAGCGGGCGCGCTAGGGTCGTACTCGATCGACGTCGCTCACCCCACCCGTCGCCGCTCCCTCTCTCGATGGGAGAGGGAAGGGGCCTTCCAGACGCGGTCGGGTGGGGAGGGTAGGGGTGACCAGAGGCGATTGGAACAACGCCGATCCTTCGCCCTTGCGGGAGAAGGTAGCGCGAAGCGCCGGTTGAGGGGTGCGCGCGCCCGCCGCGCTGATCGAGATCTGGAGCCGGCTGGAGAGGAAGAAGTCAGCATGACTCGGCCTTGTGCCGGGGATCCACCGCGTCCGCGGGACGCGCCCACGCCGGTGGCGAGGTGGCTGCAGGACGAGCCCAGCATGACGATGCTCAGCTGTTCACCGACAGCACCAGCTTGGGATCGGGCAGGTCTTCCGGCTGGTGCCCCTCGATCGGCAGCACCGCCGTGCCGATCGCGAAGAACTCGATGACGTGCGTCGACCAGCCGTGCGAGCCCTCGTGCAGGTCGGCGCCGACCACGCCCTCCGCGCCGGCGCGCGTCGCCTCCAGCTGCATCCGCTCCATCGCGATCTCGCGCGCCTCGTACAGCGCGACGGAGAAGTTGGTCAGCTCCACGTTGCGCCCGATCGATCCCATGGACGCGAACATGCCGCGCCGGGCGACGTGGTACACGCAACTGCCCATCACCATCTCCAGCGGCCGGTAGCCCGCCTGCAGCAGCGTCCAGAAATCCTGACCCGACAGAGCGGAGGTGAACGGCTCGCCCCGGGGTCCCTTGAACCCCTGATGCCCCGTCGCGTGGACGATGCCCGTGCCGATCGCGACGAACTCCAGCACCTTGTCGTCCCATTCCATGCGCTTCACGGTCAGGCGCACGCCGACGATCCCGTCCGCGCCCATCTGCGCCGCCTCGTGGCGCATCCGCTCCATCGCCAGCGCGCGCGCCTCGTACATCGCGGTCGACAGCACATCGAGCTCCACCGACGCGGACCAGCCCGCCATCTGGAAGCCCAGGTGATAGATGCACGAGCCGACGCACAGCCCGATCGGCTCGAACCCCGCCTTGCGCACCAGCAGGAACTCGTTGACCGAGAAGTCGCTCGTGAACACGCCATCGGGATGCCCCGCGCGGCGCAGCCCCGCCAGCCGCGCCAGCGCGTGTTCGGGCACCGGCCCAACCTTGGCCATCGTCGTGTCGGCCATCAGATCGCCCCCTCCTCGTCCATCTCGCCGTCATAGACGCCATGCCGGTGCTCGGCGGTGTTGTGGAGCGGCGACAGCGCGTCGCGCATGTCCACCACCTGCTCGATCGCATGCGGCACCGGTGCCCGCGCCTTGGTATCCACCACCGTCCCCACGACGATGTGCCGGCCCAGGTACATGGGCGGCTGCTTGTCGCGCTCCTGGCGGATCAGCTGCCCGAACTGCGTGTGCGCGAGCACGCCGTTGCCCTGCCGCGCGGCGGCCTGGCGCAGGTCGCGGTGCGCGTCGCGGCGGATCGCGTTCCAGAAATCCATCAGCTCGGTCAGCGGCTGGTTGCCCGCGAACATGCCCGTCGCGTTCTGCGTGCGCCGGAGCGCGCCCGCGTCGCCCCAGCTGTTCCAGTTGCTGCCCAGCCATTCGTAGCGCGCGCCGACCGCCAGCCCCACGGGCACGATGTCCGCCTCCAGCAGCCGCACAAACTCCAGCGCCGGCACCGTCGCGATCACCGGATGCGGGGAGGGCGGCAGGCCGTCCATCGTCACCGCCGTGCCGATCAGCGTGAAGTCCATCGAGGCGCCGATCCGGTGGCGCAGCGTGCGCATCCGCACGTCCACCACCGCGTTGGCGCCCGCCGCCGCCGCCTCCAGCCCGATCCGGTGCAGCGCGTCGTGCCAGCCCTGCGCATGCCCCTCCGTCCAGCTCTGCCCATAGTGGAACCAGCAGGTGCCCGACACCGTCGCTACCGGGCGCAGGCCGTGCGTGCGCGACAGCAGCAGCTCGGCCGGCGTCATCGTCGCCACCCACGCGCCGCGCCCGGCGGCGGCGCCCGCCAGCCGCTCGGTCACGAACGGGGGCAGCCCGTCATGCTCCAGCGCCACCGTCCAGGCGGCGGTGCGCGCGGCGTGATCGACCTGCGACAGCGGCTGCGTTTCCATGACGGCGTCAGCTTGGCGCAACCGAACGCGAAACGCCAGCGTTCGGGGAAGATGAGCAAGCGTATCGTCATCACCGGGGGGTCGAGCGGCATCGGCGCCGCCACGGCCGAGGCCTTCGCCAGGACGGGCGCGCGTTTGTTCCTCGCCGCGCGGGGTCTCGACGGGCTGGAAGCGGTGGCCGAGCGCTGCCGCGCGGCGGGCGGCGAAGCTCATGTGTTCGCCGCCGACGTCACCGATACCGGGCAGGTCGCGGCGCTCGCCCGCGCGGCGAACGAGACGCTCGGCGGCATCGACCTGTGGTTCAGCGACGTCGGCATCGGCGCGGTCGGCAAGTTCGGCGAGACACCGATGGCCGCGCACCGACAGGTGATCGAGGCGAACCTGATCGGCCACATGAACGACGCGCACGCGGTGCTGCCGATCTTTCTCGCTCAGCGCCACGGCATCTTCGTCAACATGATCTCGGCCGGCGGCTTCGTCGCGACGCCGTTCGCGGCCGCCTATGCCGCGAGCAAGTTCGGGCTGCGCGGGCTCAGCCAGGCGCTGCGCGGCGAGCTGTCGCTCCATCCGCGCATCCACATCTGCGACGTGTACCCGACCTTCGTCGACACGCCCGGGCTCGATCACGCGGGCAACTATACGGGCAAGGCGCTCACCACCCCGCCCGGCACGCTCGCGCCGGAGACGGTGGCCGCCGCCGTCGTCCGCCTCGCCGATCATCCGCGCAACACCACGGTGGTGGGCGCGCCCGCGCCGCTGTTCGGCCTCGCGCAGGCGCTGGTGCCGAACCTGTCGGCGGCGATCATCAACGGCTTCTTCGCCACCTATTTCGCGCGCGCCGCCACCGTGCCGGCCACCGACGGCGCGCTGCACCAGCCGGGCAGCCCG
>NZ_CAHJWX010000371.1 GCF_903643065.1 Sphingomonas bacterium
GCGCGCGGCCCCGCCGGTCGGCGACCTCGCCCCGCTGGTCGCGGCGGTGAACGCCGCGCCCGACGATCTCCAGGCGCGCTTCGACCTCGCCAACGCGCAGATGGCCGCGGGTGATCGGGACGCGGCCGCCGACGGGCTCCTCCACATCGTCGCCACCGACAAGGGCTGGCAGGACGGCGCCGCGCGCGCGCAGCTGCTCAAGCTGTTCGAGGTGGTGGGGTTGATGGATCCCTGGGTCTCCGCGCAGCGGCGGCGGCTGTCGGCGGTGCTGTTCACATGAGCGACACGCCTTCCTCCCTTGGCACCACGACCCGCCTGTCGATCTTCCCGCTGCCGGGCGCGATCCTGTTCCCGGGCATGCACTTGCCGCTCCACATCTTCGAGCCGCGCTACCGGGCGCTGGTCGCGGACGCGACCGCGCGCGACCGGCGGATCGGCATGATCCAGCCCAGACCCCTGGCCAATCCCGGATCGGGCGCGGAGCCGCCGGCGCTGTTCGATCTGGGCTGTGTCGGCCGGATCGCCGAGGTCGAGGCGCTCGACGACGGCCGCTACAACCTGATCCTCGAAGGCACGTCGCTGTTCCGCGTCATGCGCGAGCTCGACGTCACCACGTCCTTCCGCCAGGTCGAGGCCGAGTTGCTGCCGAGGCCCGGCGACGAGGCGCTGTCGTCGGCGCACCGCGCCTCGCTGGAGAACGAGTCGCGTCGCTTCGCGGAGACGCAGGGCTATCAGGTCGACTGGGCGCAGGTGGAGCGGCTCGACGACGAGCGGCTGGTCAACGGCATCGCCCAGATCGCTCCGTTCGACGCCGCCGCGAAACAGGCGCTGCTCGAAGCGCCCGACCTGGTCACCCGCGCCGAGCTGATCGTCCAGCTCCTCCAGTTCTTCGGCCGGCACGACGGCGACGAGCGGGTGACGCTGCAGTGAGCGGGGGAGCGGGCGTGGACCCCTGGCTGCTCGCCAAGCTGGTCTGCCCCCGCACCCGAACGCCGTTGCGCCAGGAGGGCGACGAACTCATCTCCGACGCCGCCGGCCTCGCCTACCCGATCCGCGACGGCACGCCCGTGCTGCTGGTCGAGGCGGCGCGCCCGCTATAGGTCCCGCGCGATGACCGACCCGCTCGACGTGACCGGCACCTGGTCGGGCATCTACAACTATCCGCGCAGCCTGCCCGCCAATCCGTTCGGCGCGGTGCTGCGCGAGAGCGGCGGCGTCGTCACCGGCGAGACCACCGAGCGCAGCCCGTCCAGGCATCCCGGCTATGGCGGCGAGGAGGCCCGCGCCTTCCTTGATGGCCGGCGCGAGGGCACGAGCGTCCACTTCGTCAAGCATTACGACGCCACCCATCGCGTCGGCACGCCCGTTCTCTACCAGGGCACGATCGCCCCCGACGGCGACGAGATCACCGGCCGCTGGGAGGTGTCCGGCGACTGGAGCGGCACCTTCATCATGACGCGCGAGGCACGGCACTGGGCGGAGGAGGAGCTGCGGGTGGCGGAGACGGTACGCTGAGCCGACGCTGATCGAGCCGGACGACCTGATCGCGAAAGAATGCTTCCGCCTCCGCCACCGCGCCGCGCGCGCGAGGCGTGGCGGGCCAGCGGACGCGGGCAGCGGCGAACTCCGCGTCGATGAAGGCGCCGAGCGGCGACGGCAACGGCGCCACGCCCAGCTCCCGCGTCCGTGCCTTGGCGGCCAGCAGCTCCGCCGTCAGCGCGGCGACGTCGGCGGGCGGATCGCACTCGCTCATCAAGGTCGGGAAATGCATCGGCGGCACCGGACCGCCATGCATCCCCAGCCAACGCAGCGCGGCGGCGGGGCGCAGGGCATAGAAGAGCTTCTTCAACGCCACGTCCTGTCCATCGGGGAAATAGGTGCGCCGCTGACTTTCGCCGAGATGAAGATAGTGGCGCGCGATCGCGCCCGGCTCGGCAAGGCGGGTGGCCAGCGCCAGCAGGCCGTCGCGAAACACCGGATCGGCGGCGTAGACGAAGGGTGAGCGCAGCCACTCCAGCACCACCGCATTGCCTTTCACGATCAGCTTGAGCGCCTTGCCCAGATCCCATCCGTTGACGTCGAGATCGCCGACCAGCGGCGTCTCGATCACGTCGCGGCGCGGCCACGGCGTCAGATAGTCGGCCTGCCGCCGCACGAAGATGAAGCGACAGTCGTAGTCGCTGTCCGGCGAGGGGAAGCCCCAGGCACGGCTGCCGCTTTCGATCGCGATCGGGATGACGACCTGCTCGTCGGAGGCGACCTCTTCCAGCAGCCGGTCGATTGCCGCGATCGTCTCGGCGGCGCTGCCGGGTGGGATCGAGCGAACCGTCGCGCTCAGACCCGCATTCCCTGCAACAGCTTGGGCAACACCCCCGTCTCGCCCCGCGCCTCCGCCATGAAGCGGTCCTTGAGCGGTGGGAGGGCGTTCACCGCCGAGATGCCGAACCGCCGCACCGCGCTGGCCGCCTTGCCGCGCACGCCGAACAGCCGCGTCAGCGTGTCGGTCGCGAACGCCACCGCGAACACGTCGAGCCCGCGCCAGCGCTGGTAGCGCGCGAGCACCTGCGCGTCGCCGAGGTCGAGCCCCGTCCGCCTGGCGTCGACCAGCACTTCCACCAGCGCCGCGACGTCGCGCAGCCCCAGATTGAGCCCCTGCCCCGCGATCGGATGGATGCCGTGACCCGCGTCGCCGACCAGCGCGAGGCGCTGCGCCGTGATCCGCGCCGCATGGTGAAAGCCGAGCGGGTAGGTGGCGCGGGGGGAAGCGCCCGAGAGCGCGCCGAGGAAGCCGCCCATGCGCGTCTCCGCCTCGTGCAGGAACGCGCGGTCGGACAGTTTGAGCATCGCCGGCCCGTCCGCCGCGTCCACCGTCCACACGATCGCCGACCGGTGGCCCGCATCGTCGTCGGGCAGCGGCAGCAGCGCGAACGGGCCGGCGGGGTAGAAGATCTCGAACGCCACCTGATCGTGCGGCCGCTCGTGGTGGAACGCGCCGACGATCGCGGCGTGATCGTAGCGCCAGCGCGCGACGGGGATGCCCGCCGCCTCGCGCGTCGGCGAGTTGCGACCCTCCGCCGCGATCAGCAGCGGCGCGCGCGCGGCCGTCCCGTCCGACAGCGTCGCCGTCACCGC
>NZ_CAHJWX010000372.1 GCF_903643065.1 Sphingomonas bacterium
TTGTCGCCGGCGGTGAAGGTTCCGATCTGTGCCATGATGCGATGCTCCTGTGCTCGTCTCGCGACCGCCCGATGCGGCCTCGATGGCGGTCAAGAGGCGCCGTGGCGGCCGGCCCGCACCCGACGAAGCGCAGTGGAGGACGGCGTTCCCCAAGCTTTTTGCTGCGCGAGGAGCGGCCGCAGGTCGCGGGGAAAAAGCGCCGGGGCCGCCGTTGCGGGCAGAAGGCCGGGGCGTGGCACACGCCCTTTACCTCGGTGCCAGACCCGCCCATCGACGAGGCCGCTGGGGCGATCGTCATACGGCTCAGCTTAGTATCAGGGTTCGCCAGTCGCGACGTTCCACGCTGGCAGCTGGCCCGATCTGCCTCTCGATCGGGAGGTGATCAGGCCTCGACGCTGACCGCCATAGCCTGCGAAGAACAGCGCGCTAGCGCTCACTAAGTCACGCGTCCGCCCGCGAGGGCGGCTCGGCGGTGAGCCTCGCTACGCGATGCGCAATCTGCCGCCAGGCGGCGACGCCATCTTGATCGCCCGCCAGCGCCAGCGCGCCGATCCGCTCGGCGACGAAGTATTCGATGCCCTCGCCATGCTGGCGGATGACGGTGTCGGCGACCGCCCAGAGTCCCATTCGGTCAGCACGGCTCGATCTTGGAGACCGCGAGCAGGTCGAACCCGACGCGGGTGCCGACGATGCGGACGCGCCGGCCTACCATCGTCTCGGCGCGGCGGCCGGTCTCCAGCCGCCAGCGCCCGCCCTCGTCGCGAAGCAGGAAGAGCGTGCCGCGATCCCAGCGGAGTAGCCCCGTTTCATCATGGCGCGAGCCCATCGGCATGGCCTCAGTGCGCCTCGTGCCGGTTCGCGCAGACCTCGCGGCCGCCATAGCGATCCCAGCGCAGCGCATAGCCCGAGCGCACCATCGCGCAGCTCAAATCGCCGCGCGCGCCGACGCACCAAGCGGCGGTTCGCGTGCCCTTGCCCGGCCCTTCGGACTGGCAGCGGAGCGGCGCGGCGCTGACCAGGATGTGGCCGGTCGAGGCCGTGCCCGTCGCCGTGCCGATCAACCGGACGAGGGCGTCGCGGGCGGCGACACCGGACGCGGTGGGGCATGGCTGGCCGGGACGGCAGCTGCCGTCGAGCTCGCGTGCGGCGATCCCGGCGAGCCGGATGCGCGGCCCTTCCGCGCACCAGATCGGACCATCTCCGTCCCAGACGGCGGTCGGCGTGCAGGTGAACAGGAGGCCGGCGGCGATGATCGGGACGGACATCGGCGTAATCTACCGCCGTCGTCGGCGCGTCGCCACCTGGCGGTGCACCGGCGTCGTCGACGATTGGCAGGAGCGGCATCGCCGGGCTAGGATCGCCCGATCGGCGTTGCCGATCTAACCTGTCGAGGGGATAGTATGATGACACGAACGATCATCGCCGCTGCCGCCGCCGCGCTGCTGACGGTCGGCGTGAGCGCCTCCGCCGATGCGGCGGCCTGCCGTGATGCCAAGGGCAAGTTCATCAAATGCCCGCCGACGGCGCCCGCCAAGGCGGCACGCTGCAAGGATGCGAAGGGCAAGTTCGCCAAGTGCGGCGCGCCCGGGGCGATGCCTGCGAAGTGAAGACGCGCCGGTGAAGCCGGTAGCGCGGATGGACCCGCTCGGGACGAGCCGCGCCTCCTCCGATAAAGGGATAGGACGGTCGCCAATGTCGAGGATGAACGCTGGTTCGCTCGGTTTGGCGGTGCTGCTCTCGTTGGCGACACCGGCATGGGCGGAGTGGAAGGCGGTGGGGGCCGAGACGATCGCCGCGACCAAGGACCCGCGTATCGCCGGCGCGCTCGCGGCGGTGAACCAGCTCGATCGCGCGGTGATCGACGACGATCATGCGGCGTTTTCGCGGCTGATGGCCGAGGATCTTGCGGTCAACAATCCGCAAAACGGCCTCTCAGTGCATGGCGCGACGACCCGGCTCAATGCCTCGGGTCGGATCAGCTACAGCCGCTACGATCGCATCATCGAATATGCCGGCATCCGCAGCGGGATGGTGCTGCTGATGGGCGAGGAAATCTGCGTACCCAAGCCGCCCAACCCGATGGCGGGGCAGGAAGTTCATCGCCGCTTCACCGATCTGTGGAAGAAGCAAGATGGTCACTGGCTGCTGACCGCGCGCCAGGCGACGATCATCCCACCGAAGCGCTGAAACGGAGCGAACGCTCGCCAAGCGGCGCGTGCCGATCATGGTGGCGCTACTCTGGGACGCTACCGGCAAGCTCGGCCCCACACGATACCGGCTCCGGCGCCGCCGCCTAAATCGGTCTGTCACGCATCAGCACGAACGAACTATTGCGCCGCGCGCCGGCCCCAGGGCGGCGCGCGGCGCGAAATTTCCGGCCGATCGGGGCGATGGCAGGGTGCCGGCGCCCCTCGTAGATCAGGCCGCCTGCCGCAGCGGCTCGGGGTCCGCCTCGGGGTTGGCCGCGACCGTTTCGGGCACGATAAACCCGGCGCCATCGTCCGCGACAGGCTCGAACAGCGGCGCGATCTGGCGCGCGAAGCTGACCGAGCGGACGCCGCCGCGCGCGGTGTAAGGCTCGGGCGGGAATGCCATCCAGCGCGGCAGCCACTGGGTCTTCGGCCGACCATTGGCACCGTCGAGATAGTCGCGGACCAGCTGCGTCTGCACCTTCACTTTCTCGCCGGCATTGGCGGCGGCGACAGCCTCGCCAGCGATGTCGGCGACGAGCGCGGCGGCGAGCAGCGCGCTCACGCCGCCAGCTCCATCGCTGACGTGGCGGCCGCTTCGATGTTCGTCGGCAGCTCGGGGTTCGGCGACGCGTGGAAGGCGAGCAGATAGTCCGCCGCCTTGCTGGCGGCGCTCGCCGCGCGGAAAATAGCGCGATCGTCGGCGCGCAGCACGTCGAGCCAGCCCGCCAGATAGTCGGCGTGGCGGACGGTCGGCACGATGCCGAGCGCGGCACAGAGATAGGCCGAGGCGAGTTCGGCGCAGAGCTCCTCGCGGGCATAGTCGGGCGAGCCGAAGCCATGCGATTGGTCACGCGCCAGCCGCGAGCCGTGCCCGGTCCAGTGGCCAAGCTCGTGGAGCGCGGTGCGATAATAGTCGATCTGGTGGCG
>NZ_CAHJWX010000373.1 GCF_903643065.1 Sphingomonas bacterium
CCAGCCGCGACGCCACGCGGGCGGTCGCAAAGTCGGCGGCGGTCGAGGGCGGTGACGGTGCCGGCGCGACGACCGCTGGCATCGGGGCGGGCGGCGCGGCGGCGGGGGGTGTCGGCGCAGCGCGGTGCTCCAGCTCCGCATTGAGCTCGGCGCCGAACAGCAGCAGGTAGCTTGACAGGTAGAGCCAGGTCAGCAGCACCACGATTGCGCCGAGCGAGCCATAGGTCGCGTTGTAGTTACCGAACGTCGAGACATAGAGGCCGAAGCCCAGCGTCAGCACCACGCCGCCGATCGCCGCAACGAGCGAGCCCGGCGTCAGCCATATCCAGCGCGCGTCGGCCCGGCTGGGGCCATAGCGGTAGAGCGCCGCGGCGGCGCCGGCGGCGGCGAGCAGCAGGACAAGGTAGGTCAGCAGCTTGCCGAACACGAGCACGACGCCGGGCGCGCCGGGGAGCAGCTTCTCCAGCTGCGCCAGCGCCGCCATCGCCACCACCGCCAGGATCGCGACGATCACCGCCGCCGCCGTGATCGTCAGCGCGGTCGCGTTGGTCGCGACGAAGCCGCGCCGCTCCTTCTCCTCATAGGCGATGTTGAGCGCGGTCATCACCGCGCCCGCGCCGCCGCGCGCGCCGAACAGCGCGATGCCGAGCGCGACCAGCAGGCCCAGCCCCTTCTTGCCGCCGGAGGTCTGGACGACATGGAGCAGCTGGTCGCCGACGAGCTGCGCGGCCTGCGCCGGCATGACGGCGGTCAGCGATTTCATGTCGGCGATCACCGTCGCGGGACGGGCGATCAGGCCATAGCTGAGCACGGTCGCGCCGAGCAGCGGCACGATGGCGAGGAAGCCGTAAAAGGCGACGCCCGCCGCGATCAGGCCGATATTGTCGTCGCCCGTCTCCTTCCAGCTGCGCTTGAGCACGGCGAACCAGCCGCCGGCCGGCGTGGCGAAGGAGCTGCGGGCATCGGGCATGGCAGGTACAACGCGGGTTCGGGCTTGCCGGGTCCCCGATGGCGCGGCAGGGTCGGCGCCATGCGGCGGCTGTTGCGATGGGGCGTGCGAGCCGTGCTCGGCTTCGTGCTGGTGTCGGTGCTCTGGGTGGGGCTGTACCGGTTCGTGCCGCCGCCCGGCACGTTCACGATGCTGGGCGACGCGGTCGGCGGCGCGGGCGTGACCAAGCAATGGATGCCGCTCGACGCGATGGACCCGGACATGGCGCGCGCGGCGATCGCGGGGGAGGACTCCACCTTCTGTCTCCACCACGGCTTCGACTGGCGCGGGATCGAGTCCGCCGCGCGGCACAACGCGCGGGGCGGGCGCATCCGGGGCGGCTCGACGATCAGCCAGCAGACGGCGAAAAACGCGTTCCTGTTCCAGCGTGGCGGCTATGTCCGCAAGGGCTTCGAGGCCTGGTTCACCGTGCTGATCGAGGCGCTGTGGGGCAAGCGCCGGATCATGGAAGTGTACCTCAACATCGCGCAGACCGGCGTCGGCACCTATGGCGCCGACGCGGGGGCCCGGCGCTATTTCGGGCATGACGCGAGCCGGCTGACGCCGCTGGAGGCGGGACGGATCGCGGCGATCCTGCCTTCGCCGGAGAAACGCGACGCGAGCGACCCGCACGGCGCGATCCGGCGGCACGGCAACCGGCTGGCGCGGTATGTGGGTGTGGTGCGGCGCGCGGGGCTGGATCGATGCGTCCGCTAGGTGGAGTTCGCGATGGAGAGCAGGTCGACGCCCGCCACTTTCAACACCACGACAAGCGCGATCAGGATCAGCGTGTAGATGAAGGCCGACACGATATTCACCAACACACTGTTCCAGAAGCTGCCTCTGAGCGCTTCCTCAATGATACGCGGGCGTTCCTGCCTCACCACCTCATCTGAATAGGAACGCAGCACTTGATCGGCTTCCGCTCGCTTGCTCGCGATATTCGCCGGTGTCCAAGTCTCTTGATAGGCCTTTAACTCTGCTGGCGTCGGTGGCTTGCCGTTCGCGGATGTCAGCTGGACCCACTCGCGCTTCGCGATCTTGTACAAACCATAGGCGATCAGGCCTCGAACTTCGTCATCGTCCGCATCGTGCAACTGCTCGAACAGCGTGTTGTACGCCATCACTTCGCTTCCGCGACTTTCAACGAGGTATTGGCGGCTCGCTTCGCCCGCCTGACCGTCTGCTCGGCGACGTACGGATACCCGTCCTTCGCCTCGCTGGTCTCGACCTGCCCAGCGGTCGTGATCCGTGCCGACACGAACCGTCCGGAACGGGCGTTGCGCTTGATCGAGTATTTCATGCGATCCTCCTTAGCACCACGCCTCAGAACGGCAATTTGAACCCCGGCGGCAGCGGCAGGCCGCTGGTCATCTTGCCCATCTCCTCGCCCGAGATCGCGTCGGCCTTGCTGCGCGCGTCATTGAAGGCGGCGGCGAGCAGGTCTTCCAGCATGCCCTTCTCGCTGGGTTGCAGCAGCGAGTCGTCGATCTGGATCGCGATCACGCTGCCCTTGGCGGTGGTCCTGATCTTGACGAGCCCGCCGCCGGCGGCACCCTCCACCTCGATCTTGTCGAGATTGGCCTGCGCGGTCTGCAGCTCGTTCTGGACGTTCTGCGCCATCTCCATGATGCGCTTGAGCTGGTCGTCGTTCATGTCGCGGTACTCCGTTGGCCGGGCCAGGTTTCGAGTTCGGCATCGGGAAACGCATCGCGCGCCGCCCGGATCATCGGCGAGGCGAGGATCGCGTCGCGCGCCGCGTCCGATGCCTGCGCCTCGCGTTCCTTGAGCGTCGGCTGACCGGGCTCGCCCACGAAGCTGATCCGCCACGCGCGGCCGCTCAGCGCCTTGAGCGCGTCGCCCAGATCCTTGACATATTCGGCCACCATCGGGCGGCGGCCGCTCAACACCAGCTCGGGTGGCGCATAGGAGACGAGCGCGGCGTTCTCCAGCCGGATCGCGTCGCCGAGCGCGCCGGGCTGCTCGCGCAACGCGGCGACGAGGGCGTCGAAATCGGGCGGGAACGCCGCGACCGGCTCGGCCGCGCGAACCGGCGCGGGTGCGCGAGTCGATCGGCGTCGTCTCCCAGGCGGGCGGGCTCGACCGTGAGGCGACCGGC
>NZ_CAHJWX010000374.1 GCF_903643065.1 Sphingomonas bacterium
CCGCGGCTTCCGCCAGCTTGACCACCGCCGCGTTCATCCCCGTCTCGAACACCTCCGCCGTGTTCCCCAGCCGCGCATATTTGCCCGCGTGCTTCAGATAGGGGCCATAGCGCCCGATCGCCGCCTCGATCGGCTCGCCCGTCTCCGGGTGCGTCCCGATCAGGCGCGGCAGGCTCAGCAGCCGGAGCGCCAGCTCCAGCGTCAGCTCGCCCGCATCGGTCGGGATCGACGCGCGCCTGGCATCCGCGCCCTCGCCCAGCTGGATGTAGGGCCCGAACCGCCCCGCCTTGCGCTCCACCGGCAGCCCCGTCGCCGGATCGTGCCCCAGCTGCTCGGGCAACGCTTCCACCGCCGCGTCGCCCGCTTGGCCGAAGCGCCGCGTATATTTGCAGTCGGGATAGTTGGAGCAGGCCACGAACGCCCCGAACTTGCCGCCGCGCAGCGCCAGCCTGCCCTGGTTGCAGTTCGGGCACAGCCGCGCGTCCGCCCCGTCCGCGCGCTCGGGAAACAGGTAATCGCCCAGGAACACGTCCAGCTCGGCGGTGATCGCCGAGGGCTGCTGCTCCATCACCTCCGTCGTCCTGGGCTTGAAGTCCCGCCAGAACGCGTCGAGCACCGCCCGCCATCCGGCGCGCCCGCCAGACACGTCGTCCAGCTCCTCCT
This sequence comes from Sphingomonas bacterium, assembly GCF_903643065.1. Classification (GTDB taxonomy): domain Bacteria; phylum Pseudomonadota; class Alphaproteobacteria; order Sphingomonadales; family Sphingomonadaceae; genus Sphingomonas. The sequence goes on from NZ_CAHJWX010000374.1 coordinate 664, forward strand.
CCAGTTCGGCGGTATAGTCGTAGCCGACATATTTCGGGAAGAACCGCTCCAGGAACGCGGTGACCAACCGCCCGCTCTCCTCCGCCCAGAACCGGTTCTTGTCGACCCGGACGTATTCGCGGTCCTTCAGCGTCTGGATGATGGAGGCATAGGTGGAGGGCCGCCCGATGCCGAGTTCCTCCATCCGCTTGACCAGCGACGCCTCGGAGAAGCGCGGCGGCGGCTGGGTGAAATGCTGCTCGGCCGCGACGCCCTTGCGCGCCGGCGCGTCACCCTCGCGCAGCCGGGGCAGGCGCCGGGCGTCCTCGCCGTCCTCGTCCGTTCCTTCCTCGTACAGCGTCAGATAGCCCGGGAAGAGCACCACCTGCCCCGTCGCCCGCAGCACGTGCCGCCCCGTCCCGTCCGTCAGCTCGGCGGTGGTCCGCTCCAGCCGCGCCGACGCCATCTGGCTCGCCATCGCGCGCTTCCACACCAGCTCGTACAGCCGCCCGTGATCCCCCGACCCGACCTTGTCGCGCCCGAACTCCGTCGGCCGGATCGCCTCATGCGCCTCCTGCGCATTCTTCGCCTTGGTCTGATAATGTCGAGGCGAATCAGGAACATAGGAGCCGTCGTAGCGGTCGGCGATCGCCTTGCGCGCGGCCGAGATGGCGGAGCCGTCCATCTGCACGCCGTCCGTGCGCATATAGGTGATCGCGCCGTCCTCGTAGAGCTGCTGCGCCACGCGCATCGTGTGGCTGGCCGAGAAGCCCAGCTTGCGCGCCGCCTCCTGCTGCAGCGTCGAGGTGGTGAAGGGCGGCGGCGGGTTGCGGGTCAGCGGGCGCGTCTCCACCGACTGGACGGTGAACCGGCCGGCCTCCACGTCCGCCCTGGCGCGCGCTGCCGTGCCCTCGTCGCCGATCGCCAGCCGGTCCAGCTTGTCGCTGTTCCACTGCACCAGCCGCGCGGCGAACAGCTGCCCGTCCTGTTCCAGCGTCGCGATCACCGACCAATATTCGCGCGCGCGGAACGCCTCGATCTCGCGCTCGCGCTCGACGATCAGCCGCAGCGCCACCGATTGCACGCGCCCCGCCGACTTGGCGCCGGGCAGCTTGCGCCACAGCACGGGCGACAGCGTGAAGCCGACCAGGTAATCAAGCGCGCGCCGCGCCCGGTAGGCGTCGATCAGGTCGGTATCCAGCTGGCGCGGCGCCTTCATCGCGGTGGTCACCGCCTGTTTGGTGATCGCGTTGAAGGTGACGCGCTCCACTTCGGGGGGCAGCGCCTTGCGCCCGCGCAGCACCTCCTGCACGTGCCAGGAGATCGCCTCGCCCTCGCGATCCGGATCGGTCGCCAGGATCAGCCGCGCCGCGCCCTTCGCCGCGTCCGTGATCGCGCGCAGCTGCTTGGCCTTGTCCGCGTAATTCTCCCACGACATGGCGAAGCCGTCGTCGGGATCCACCGATCCGTCCTTGGGCGGCAGGTCGCGGACATGGCCGTAGGAGGCGAGCACCTGGAAGCCGGGGCCCAGGTACTTTTCGATGGTCTTCGCCTTGGCGGGCGATTCCACAATCACAAGCTGCATGAGCCGAACGGGTCCTTACGTGTACGCGCGAGGGTGGGGAGGCGCGGTGGCCCGCGTCAAGCGGCGTTGATCGGGGCGGGGGAGGGGCGTAGGATCGCGATATGGGCGCGATCGAGCATCTGACCATCGGAGTCCCCGTCGATATCGCCGACAAGCTGCGCGCCTGGGTCGCCAGCGGAGAGTTCGGCAGCATGGAAGCGGTCGTGCTCGACCGATTGCTGGGACTTGAAGGACCGGAGACCGGCGCCGAATACCCTGCGATCACGACGTGGCTCCGCACGGAGGTGGCGCAGATCTACGACAGGATGAAGGCAGACCCGTCGCGTGGCATTCCTATCGAGCAGGTCATCGCCCGACTCAAGGCGGAGCGGATCGCACGCGGCGAGTGAGCAGCTTCCACGTCATCTTTTCACCGGAAGCAGAATCGCATCTTGAGGAGATGCGGCAGTACATCGCCAGTCAGAACTCGCCGGAGATCGCCAACGGCTACGTCGACCGGATCATCCGGCACTGCCTCAAGCTTGGCGAGATGCCTCATCGAGGCACGATGCATGAGGAGCTGCGCCCTGGTCTCCGGACCATTCCGTTCGACCGACGCATGACGATCGCCTTCGCCGTGGTGGGCTATACCGTGGAAGTCCTTGCCATCGCCTATGCCGGCCGCGACCTCGCCAACCTGCTTCGCTGACTCACCGCAAGCTCGCCCGCCCGCCGGCATGCCGGTCCAGTCGCCCGGCCAGTTCCAGCTCCAGCAGCACCGTCTGCACCAGCGCCGGCGCGCGCCCCGACTGGCGGATCAGCTCGTCGACCGCCACCGGCACCGGCCCGAGCAGGTCGACGATCGCGCGCCGGTCCGCGTCGCTCGCGTCCGCCGGCGCC
>NZ_CAHJWX010000375.1 GCF_903643065.1 Sphingomonas bacterium
CCGCGCCGGTCGCGGCCGCGCCTGCCCCGAGCGCCGCGCCGGTGGCGCCGCGTCCGGCGGCCATCCCCGACATCCCGCACGAGGCGGTCAAGCTCTCCAACGTCCGCAAGACGATCGCGCGGCGGCTGACCGAATCGAAGCAGCAGGTGCCGCACATCTACCTGACGGTGGACGTCCGGCTCGACGCGCTGCTGGCGTTGCGCGGCGAGCTGAACGCGACGCTGGAGGCGCGCGGGATCAAGCTGTCGGTCAACGACCTGCTCGTCAAGGCGCTGGCGCTGGCGCTGATCGAGGTGCCCGCGTGCAACGTGATGTTCACGCCCGATCAGCTCGTGTCCTTCAAGCGCGCCGACATCTCGGTCGCGGTGTCGACGCCGACCGGGCTGATCACGCCGGTGGTGACGCATGCGGACACCAAGCCGGTGAGCGGGATCGCCGCGGAGGTGAAGCAGCTCGCCGCGCTGGCGCGGGACAACAAGCTCAAGCCCGAGCAATATCAGGGCGGCACCGCCTCGATCAGCAACATGGGCATGTATGCGATCAAGCAGTTTGACGCGGTCATCAACCCGCCGCAGGCGATGATCCTGGCGGTGGGTGCCGGCGAGCCGCGGCCGTACGTGATCGACGGCCAGCTCGGCATCGCGACGGTGATGAGCGCGACCGGCAGCTTTGACCACCGCGCGATCGACGGCGCCGATGCCGCCACGCTGATGCGCGCCTTCAAAGCGCTGGTGGAGCGGCCGCTGGGGCTGTTGGCTTGACGATCAGTCGCCGGCTTTGTAGTCACACTTGTGTGCACATGAGGCGACGATGATCGAGCTAGGCATTCGCGAGTTTCGGGAGCGTCTCAGCGAGGTGGCGAACGGGACGGATATCGTGTCGGTCACTAGCAATGGCGTGGAGGTCGGCACATATCTGCCAAAGCGTTGGGTGCGCGATGCCGAGAAGGTGCGTCAGGTCGCCGACGCCGTCGAGCGGGCCCGGCGGGAACTAGGCGCAAGAGGCATGGACCTTGACGGTCAGATGCGGTTGCTGGGCATGACGCCGTGGGGCGAGCCGCTTGAGGAGTGACGATTTCCCGCGGCTGGTGCTCGATGCGAACATCATGATCAGCGCGTGCATCGGCGAGAGCTTTCCGTTGCTAGTTCGGCTGAGCGAAGCAGGGGTGGAACTGATGGCGGCGGTTCACCAATGGGCCGAGACCCGGGACGTGCTGGTGTCCAAGCTTGGCAACCCGGCGGATTGGGCAGACGCACAGATCGCGCGCCTGATCGAAGTCGTGCGGCCGATCCATCCGATCGTGCTGGAGCGCTATCGTGAGCGCGCGCTGAGCAGACTGCCGGGCAGAGCGGCTCGGGACTGGCCCGTGCTGGCCGGGACCTACGCCGCCGGCGCGGCTGCCTGGTCGCACGACAAGCATCTGTGGGGGACCGGCGCTCCCCTCTGGTTCACACGAACGCTGCGGCGCGAGATGCAACTGCTCGCGGCGGAAGGATTTCCTCATGCCTGACACCTATGATCTCGTCATCCTCGGCTCCGGGCCGGGCGGCTATGTCGCCGCGATCCGCGCGGCGCAGCTGGGGATGAAGACCGCGATCGTCGAGCGCGAGCGGCTGGGCGGCATCTGCCTCAATTGGGGGTGCATCCCGACCAAGGCGCTGTTGCGGACGTCGGAAATCTATCATTACATGCAGCATGCCGCCGATTACGGGCTGAGTGCGGAGAAGATCGGGTTCGATCTCGACGCGGTGGTGGGGCGCAGCCGCAAGGTCGCGGGCCAGCTCAACGCCGGCGTCAAGACGCTGATGAAGAAGAACAAGGTCGCCGTGCACGAGGGCGTCGGCGCGCTGACCGGGCCGGGCGCGCTCAGCGTCAAGCAGGGCGACCGGACGGTGGAGCTGGCCGCGACGAACATCATCGTCGCCACCGGCGCGCGCGCGCGCGATCTGCCCTTCGCGAAGGCGGACGGGAAGCGCGTCTGGACCTATCGCCACGCGATGGTGCCGCCCGAGATGCCGAGCAAGCTGCTGATCGTCGGTTCCGGCGCGATCGGGGTGGAGTTCGCGAGCTTCTACCGCGACATGGGCGCAGAGGTGACGATCCTGGAGATGCTGCCCCGCATCCTGCCCGTCGAGGACGAGGAGGTGTCGGCGTTCATGGGCAAGCGGCTGGCCAGGGACGGCATCCGCATCCTGACCGGCGCGGGGCTGGACGGGCTGGAGGTCGGCGCGGACGCGGTGACGGCGGCGATCAAGGGCGCGGACGGCAAGGTGGCGACCGAGCGGTTCAGCCACGTCATCGTCGCGATCGGCATCGTGCCGAACACGGAGAATATCGGGCTGGAGGCGCTGGGCGTCGAGACCGAGCGCGGGCACATCAAGGCGGACGGTTTCGGGCGCACCAACGTGCCCGGCGTCCACGCCATCGGCGACGTCACCGGCGCCCCCTGGCTGGCGCACAAGGCGAGCCACGAGGGCGTGGTGTGCGTCGAGAAGATCGCGGGGGGCGACCCGCATCCGTTCGAGACCTGGAACATCGCGGGCTGCACCTATTCGCGCCCGCAGGTCGCGAGCGTCGGCTTCACCGAGGCCAAGGCCAGGGAGCGCGGGCACGAGGTCCGCGTCGGCAAGTTCCCCTTCATCGGCAACGGCAAGGCGATCGCGCTGGGCGAGGCGGACGGGTTCGTGAAGACGGTGTTCGACGCCAAGACGGGCGAGCTGCTGGGCGCGCACATGGTCGGCGCGGAAGTGACCGAGCTGATCCAGGGCTATGTCGTCGCGCGCCAGCTGGAAACCACCGAGGCGGAGCTGGCCGAGACGATCTTCCCCCATCCGACGCTGAGCGAGATGATGCACGAGAGCGTGCTCGGCGCGTACGGGCGGGCGCTGCATATCTGACGCGGCGGCCATCGCCGATGTCGCCGCCGTGCGCGCGCTGCTGATCGAGGCGGCGCGCGCACGCGAGGCGGTGAGCTATGCGGGGCTGCTGCATCGGCTGGGCGTGCGGTTCACCCGGCCGAGGATGCGGGCGCTGTGCCGGACGCTGGACCGCATCGACGCCGACGGCGCGGCAATCGGCGAGCCGGCGCTGGCGGTGCTGGTG
>NZ_CAHJWX010000376.1 GCF_903643065.1 Sphingomonas bacterium
AGCGCCACCGCGCCGTAGCTGGCGAGGAAGGCCGGACGCCGCGGCGCCGCCACCGCGCGCAGATCGCCCGCGCCATGCGCCATGCCGATCACGCCGATCGCCACGACCGCGATGGCCAGCTGCCATCCCGCGCCGGTGGCGGGGAGGCCGGTCATGCCTCCTTCGGCAGCGCGCGATCGAGGTTGAAGGCGGCGACAAAGGCATAGGCGACCTTCGCCAGCACATCGAGCACCAGGATCGCGAGCACCGTCGCCCCGCCGCCGATGCTGCCCACTCCCTCCGGCCCGACCAGGAAGACGACCGGGTAGAGCAGCCACAGCACCGACAGCATCGACAGGTTGGCGAGGTAGGCGTGCCCGATCGCGTCGCCACGCTCGGCCGCCAACGTCCGCAGCGGCACCCAGAGCAGGTACAGCACGCCGACGAACGCCGCGCACGACCAGCCATAGAACGCCCATTTCACCGCGTCGCTGGTCGCCAGCGAGGAGATCAGCCCGGCCACGATCATCAGCACGTCCAGCGACAGCACCGCCGACAGATAGCCGCCCAGCTGCGCGAACCGGCGCTCGTCGCCCACCGCCGTCAGCACCAGCCCCGCGAGCAGCAGCGGCGTCGTCAGCGACCAATCGAGGTAGCGGGCCACATAGCTGAGATGGCCGTCGGGCAGCAGCACCGTGCCCACGCCCAGCGCCATGGCGAGGTAGGAGGTCGCCGCCACGAACGGCACCGTCGCGTGCAGCAGCGTGTGCGTCCGGGTCGCCGCGCCGCGCGCGGCCGTCGCCTGGATCGCCAGCGGCGCGAGGGACATGATGACGAAGCCGATCAGGAAGAGGCTATGCTGCATCGAACGGCACTCCAGTGCTCCGATGCCATAACGCCGATCGCGAACGGCTGCTCCCGCCCAGCTCCGAATTATCGGTGGATCGCGACGCCGCGGGTCAGGCCTGCCCGCGTTCGTCGGGCGCCGCGTCCTCGCCGCGGCTGATGCCATAGTCGACCGGCCATGCATTGGGCATGTGGAAGGTGCCGAACAGCCGATCGAAGATCGGCAGCATCGCGGCGTAGTTCCGGTTGATCGCGCCTTCGCGCGTGTGATGCCAGTGGTGGAAGAGCGGCGTGGCGACGAGCTGCTCCAGCGGCCGCAGCCGCACCGCGATGTTGGCGTGGATGAAGAAGCCCCACATCGTGCCCAGGATGATGGCCAGCGCCGCGATCGCGTTGCCGCGCGGGTCCGAGAAACCGGCCAGGCCGAGCGCGTACAGCGGGGTCAGTCCGCACAGGCGGACGAAGATCATGTCGACCGGATGGCCGCGCGTGTTGATCATCCAGCTCAGATGCGCGGGCTCGTGATGGACGGCATGGAAGCGCCACAGCACCGGCCATTCATGGGTCAGGCGATGGCCCCAATAGAAGCCGAACTCGGCGATCAGCAAGGCGGCGGGGAGCAGCACCGCGATCGGCAGCGACGCCGTCCAGCGGAAATAGCCCGCGGGAAGCGCCGCGCGACTGATCAGCACCACCTGCGCCATGACGAGGCCGAGCACCGCGGCCGGCAGCAGGCTGTTGAGGAAATAGAAGCCGACGTCGGCGAGCGTCGATCGCCACGTCGCGTCGCGGTGGTCGCGCAGCGCGAACAGGCGCTCCAGCGGCAGGAACACGACGGCCAGGAAGGCCAGCCATATGCTCAGCCGGATCAACTGGGTCACGTACGGCATCCACATCTCGCCTAACAAGGTTAATGAAGGTCACAGGTCCGAAGAGCGGTGTTAAGTATCTTTCCTCGTTCCCGCTTGAGATACAAGAGTCGGTACTACCATCCGGTAATCAAGGCGACGATCCCGATATGCGTTGTCTCATCATGAAACAATCGCCTCTTAATGAGTAGTTCACATTCGGCGGCAGCATCCATAGAGACGCTGACCAAGCCGGTGGCGTTACCGGACTTAACTTTAAGAAAAGGGAATGATCATGAAGATGTCGATGCTCGCGGCGTTCGGTGCGCTCGCGATCTGCGCCACGGGTGCGCAGGCGCAGGTCGAGCTGGTCAAGAACGGGAACTTCTCGTCCACCTACTCGCTCGGCACACAGAACCCGGCCACGCCCAGCCAGCTGGGCTATAACGGCTATGGCGCGACCGGCTGGACCAGCCCGACCAACGGCTACAACTTCATCTATAATCCGACGCTGGCGGGCAGCGCGGGCTACAGCTCGTCGGGTCAGTACGGCAACGTCTCGCTGTACACGTCCGCGAACGGTGGCTCGGCGACCGCGCCGGCATCGCTCGTCAGCCCGCCGGGCGGCAATTTTCTGGCGGCCGATCCGGCATTCCAGGCCGGCGCGATCAGCCAGCTGATCACCGGCCTGACGGTCGGCAACTCCTATGCCCTGAGCTTCTTCTGGGCCGGCTCGCAGCAGGCCGGCTTCTCCGGCACCACGACCGAGGGCTGGACGGGCTCGCTGGGCGGGACGTCGTTCGCGACCCCGGTGATCACCACGCCGAGCCAGGGCTTCTACCCGTGGCAGAAGTTCTCCACGGTGATCAAGGCGACCTCGACCTCCGAGACGCTGTCGTTCCTGGCGGTCGGTGGCCCGTCCGGCGGTCAGCCGCCCTTCGCGCTGCTCGACGGCGTCAGCCTGACCGCGGTGCCGGAGCCCGCCACCTGGGGCATGATGATCTTGGGCTTCGGTCTCGCCGGTGTCGCGCTGCGCCGCCAGGCGCGCCGCTCGGACGCGCGGTTCGACTCGAAGATCAAGCGGATGACGGCGGGCCAGCTCGCCGGCTGACGCCGACGCCATCGCGCGGAATGACGAGCCGTCGACCCTCTCGGGTCGGCGGCTCGTTCCGTCGTCACCGGTCTGGCCGACGCCATCGCTCGTTTGAACCGCTGGTCGGCTTCGGCTAGGCGGCGGCCGATCATGAGCCTGTACCCTCGTTTCGCTGCGCATCTGGACGCGGCCCTGGACCGGCTGGTCGAGCGCGACGGCCTGCCGGCCGGGCTCGACCGCCGCAATGTCACGGTCGAGCCGCCGCGCGACGCCGCGCATGGCGACCTCGCCACCAATGCGGCGATGGTGCTGGCCAAGCCGGCCG
>NZ_CAHJWX010000377.1 GCF_903643065.1 Sphingomonas bacterium
CCACCGTGTCGCCGCGATCCTGCGCGAGCGCGGGCGCCGCGAGAAGAAGGAGAAGAGCCAGCCGCTTCACCATGTCGCGCTCCCAGCCAGATCGTTCGCCATACGCCGAAGCCCGTATTACGCCTCAATGCGCGAGCGGCGTCCAGTGTCTTTCGTTCAGGTCACCACGCCGCTACCGCGCGCCGAACCGCTCGCGCAGCGCCAGCATCGCCAGCGCCGCCGCCGCCGCGGCCCCGCCCTTGTCGAGCCGCGCCGGGTCCGCGCGCGCGAGCGCCTGCGCCTCGTTCTCGGTCGTCAGCACGCCGTTGCCGATCGCGAGCCCGTCCATCGACAGCGCCATCAGCCCGCGCGCGCTCTCGCCCGCGACGATCTCGAAATGATAGGTCTCGCCCCGGATGACGACGCCCAGCGCGACATAGGCGTCATACCGCCCGGTGTCGGCCGCCAGCGCGATCGCGCCGGGCAGCTCCAGCGCGCCGGGCACGGTGACCACCTCAACGCTATGTCCCGCCGCGCCGATCGCGGCGGTGGCACCGGCGATCAGCAGGTCGTTGAGATGATCGTAGAACCGCGCTTCGGCGACGAGGATGTGGGCCATGGGGTTCCTTCGTCATCCCTGCATCGACGAGGGCTCGCCATCGATCCGCCGTTCGCCGACGATGCTCAGCCCGTACCCGTCCAGCGCCACCAGCGTGTGATGCGTGTTGGTGAGCAGCACCATCTCCTCCACCCCCAGCTCGGTCAGGATCATCGCGCCGACGCCATAGTCGCGCAGCTCCTCCATGTCCGCCGGCAGCGTGCCCGCCTTGGCCTGGAGCGCGAGCGTGAACTGGTCGGGGCGGGGCCGGTTGATGACGACGACCACGCCCGCGCCCGCCTCGCCGATGATCTCCATCGATCGCGCGAGCAGCGTCGCGCGATCACCGGCCTCGCCGAAGATGTCGGCGAAGGTGGACAGCGCGTGCATGCGCACCAGCGTCGGCTTGCTCGGATCGACGCGGCCCTTGACCAGCGCGACCTGTTCGCTGCCGGTCGCCTTGTTCCAATAGGTGAGCGCGGTCCAGTCGCCGCCCCAGCGGCTGGTGAACCTGGCTTCCGCGCGCTTCTCGACCAGATGGTCGTGACGGCGGCGATAGGCGATCAGGTCGCGGATCGTGCCGATCTTGAGGCCGTGACCTTGCGCGAAGGCGACCAGGTCGTCCAGCCGCGCCATCGTGCCGTCCTCGTTCATGATCTCGCAGATCACGCCCGACGGGTTGAGCCCCGCCAGCCGCGACACGTCGACCGCCGCCTCGGTGTGCCCCGTGCGGACCAGCACGCCGCCGTCGCGCGCGACCAGCGGGAAGATGTGGCCGGGCGTCACGATCTCGTCGCGGCCCTTGCCCGAATCGATCGCCACCGCGATCGTGCGCGCGCGGTCGGCGGCCGAGATGCCGGTGGTGACGCCGTCGCGCGCCTCGATGCTCGTCGTGAAGGCGGTCTCGTGGCGTGTGCCGTTGTTGCGGCTCATCAGCCCGAGGCCCAGCTCCTCCACGCGGCGCCTGGTGAGCGCGAGGCAGATCAGGCCGCGGCCGTGCTTGGCCATGAAGTTGATCTTCTCCGGCGTCGCCATCTGCGCCGGGATGACGAGGTCGCCCTCGTTCTCGCGATCCTCGTCATCGACCAGGATGAACATGCGGCCATTGCGCGCCTCGTCGATCAGCTCTTCCGGGCTGGAGAGGAAGCCATGGCGCAACCGTGACAGCTCAGCGCTCGCGGGCACGATAATCCTCCATCCGCATCAGGTAGCGCGCGAGCACGTCGATCTCGATGTTGACCGCGCGGCCGGGATCCAGCTCACCCAGCGTCGTCACCGCCTGGGTATGCGGGATCAGGTTGATCGTGAAGGTCGCGCCGTCGGGCGTGTCGGTCACGTCGTTGACGGTCAGCGACACGCCGTCCACCGTCACCGATCCCTTGGGCGCCAGGAACGGCGCGACCGCGCGCGCGACCGCGATCTCGATGCGCCGCGAGTCGCCGTCCGGTCGCGCGCTCACCACCTCGGCGACCCCGTCGACATGGCCGGTGACGATATGCCCGCCCAGCTCGTCGCCCAGCTTCATCGCGCGTTCGAGGTTGAGCCGGCGGCCGGCGGTCCACTGATCGCGCGCGGTGCGGGACAGCGTCTCGCCGGAAACGTCGACGGCGAACCAGCCGGGTGCCTTGTCGACCACGGTGAGGCAGACGCCCGAGCAGCTGATCGAGGCCCCCAGGTCGACGCCGGCGGTGTCGTAGGCGGTGTCGACGACGACGCGCACGTCGCCGCGTTGCTCAACGGAGCGGATCGCTCCCACGTCGCTGACGATCCCGGTGAACATCAGGCGCGCTCGTATACCTCCAGCCGGTCGACGCCAAGCGCGCGCGCGTCGGCGAGTCGCCAGCGGCCATGCGCGGCGGCGAGCGAGGACAGGCCGATGTCCGCGAGTGCCGCCATGCCCCCGCCGAGCAGGATCGGCGCGCGGTACAGCAGCAGCCGGTCGACGAGGTCGGCGCGGAGGAACGCGGCGGCGGTGGCGGCGCCGCCCTCGACGAGGAGGTGGTCACCGGGAAGGAAGGAGATGTCGGTGGGCGAGGCGATGTGACGCGGGTCACCCTCCCCCTTCCCTCTCGCATCGGGAGACATCTCGCCGTCAGGCGAGCGCAGGGGGTGAGGGTGACTGGCGGACAGTACCACCCGCACCGGGCCGCGCCCTTCCAGCCCCGCCAGCCGCACATCGAGCGCCGGCCGGTCCGCCTCCCACGTGCCCCGTCCCACCAGGATCGACTCGTGCCGGCTGCGCTCCCCATGCGCGTGCGCGCGTGCGTCGGGTCCGGTGATCCACCGGCTCTCGCCTGACGCGGTCGCGATGCAGCCGTCGAGCGAGGTGGCGAGCTTGAGCGTGACGAACGGCCGGCCCCGCGCGCGCCGGGTCAGCCAGCCCGCCATCGATCGCCGCGCCGCGTCGGATGTAGCCGTAATCCGTGGCGGGACGCGTGGGCTCGACGCCGAGCGTCTGCTCCGCCATCTGCGGCGACTTCATCCGCGCCGGCGCCGAGCAGTGCGACGA
>NZ_CAHJWX010000378.1 GCF_903643065.1 Sphingomonas bacterium
CTGGGGCTGGCGCCGGCCTGGACGGGGCTGGCGACGCGCGCCGGCCGCCTCCGCGCGAGCGCGCTGCTGGCACTGTCGATGGCGATCAACCTCCTCATCGCCGCCTGCGACATCTTCGCGTCGCCCGCCGATCGGTGGCCGCTGCGCTGGGTAGTGACGCGACACCTGCTGCGCGGCGACATCACCTCGGTCGCCAGCGACTGGTGGGGCTGGCCCGGCTGGGCCGGCGTGGCGATCTGGGCGGCGGTGGCGCTGCCCACGATCGCCTTCCTCGTGCGCCGCGCCCGGTCGCACGACACCGGTCCGAGGATCAGCCTGTTCGGGGTCGCCGCAGTGCCCGCACGCGGGTGACGACAAAGGCGAGCGCCAGCACCAGCACGGCCGCGACGATCACCACCTCCAGCCGCCGGAACAGCGCGTGCAGCCGGGGATCGTCGTTCCACCGGCTGCCCAGCGTCCGTCCCAGCCAGACCAGCGCGAAGCACCACGGCAGCGAGCCCAGCGTGGTGAACAGGTGGAACGCCGCACGGTTCATCCGCGTCATCCCCGCCGGAAAGGCGACGAACGCGCGGATGATCGGCAGCACGCGCCCGATCAGCGCCGCGACCGGCCCAAACCGCGCGAAGAACCGATCGGCGAGATCGAGATGATGCGCGTCGATCAGCAGCCAGCGACCATGGCGCTCGATCAGCGGCCGCCCGCCGCGCTTGCCCGCCTCGTACGCGATCGCCGCCCCGATATTCTCCCCCAGCGTCCCCGCCAGCACCGCGCCGATCAGGCTGAACTTGCCCTGCGCGACGAGGTAGCCCGTAAACGGCATGATGATCTCCGACGGGATCGGCACGCAGGCGGCGGCGATCGTCATCAGCGCGACGAGGCCGGGATAGCCGGCGGTGGTGATGATGGCGGTGACGAACACCGCGACGTGCGACAGGACGCGGTCGAGCATTGCGAGGAGTTAACCGGCAAGCGTGCCGGGGGGAAGCGCCTCACGGGTCCGCCCCCGCCGGGCAGCCACTCGGCGTCAGGCCGGGATCGCGTCGACCGACGCGGGGCTGACCGCCGACACGCCGTTCTCGCGGTGGCGAAAATCGCTCAGCGCGCGATAGACCTGCAGCCGCGCGCGCATCACGCCGCCCAGCGGCTGGTGCGCGGCCAGGCTGTGCGCGGGGCGGAAGGTCATGATCTCGTCGAAATAGCGCACGCGGTTGGGCCCGTACGCGGCCTGGCGCGGCAGCCGGATCGTCGCCACCGTGCGATACTCGCTATCCTGCGCCGGCCATTCCACCGACGTGTCCTCGATCGGCTGCGTCGCCGCGTTCGTCCATAGCTGCGCGCGCAGCTCGAACACCGCGTCGTGCCGGTCGAAATAGGCGACCGCGGCGTGACAGAAGCCGTCCTCGTCCTGCTTGGGATCGAGCTGCCAGTCGTCGAGTGCGAGCTGCTCGGGCGCGACCGGAAAGGCGCCGAGCTTGGCGACATGATCGCCGAACCGCATCGGGCACTGGCTGAAATAATAGTCGTCGAGCGGATGGCCGAAAGGGTGGCCGTAAAAGTCTAGCAGCGGGCTGGGTCCACCCGTGACGGCGTTCACCACTTTGTTGAGATTGCGCGCGAGCGACGAGGCGACGCTCTTCACGCTCTCGGGCATCGGCGTCGCGAGCCCGATCTTCTTGGCTTGGCTGAGGAAGCCGGCGGCGGTGCCGGCGGGAAAGGTCGGGCCGCTCGCCAGCACGAAATCCTGCGTCGGCGCGTCGTGGCCGGGCAGGCGTTCGCCTTCGACCCCGAAGACCTTGATCGCCATGCCCCGGTGCGTCGAGACGCGATCACCCAGCCGCTCGCCCGGCCCCTGCGCGAAACGGACCGCGACCGGAAGGGTGCCGGCGCGCGAGAACAGCCCCTGCGCCAGCTCGGGCGGCAGGCCGGCGGCGACCGTCAGATCGCCGATGACGCACGCCGTGCTCTTGGCATGGCTGGCGCGCACCGCCTGGCCCTCGCGCTGCTCTACCGTCCGGCTCTCGGTGGTCATCCCGGCGATGATGCCGTCGATCGAGGCCTGCTCGTCGGGCTCGGGCGTCTCGATATCATCGGCATAGGGCAGAGGGGGCATGACGGTCTTTCAGCAGGGCATTTCAGAACCGTCCGCGCGTCGCCGGCGTTCCTCCCGCCGGTCAAGCGATCGTCCTGATCCAGGTTGCGCCGCGTCGGGTGACGCCGCCCGGTTCGGCCGTTACAGCATTGGCATGCGCTCGCTTCTCGCCCTCCTGCTGCTCGCCGCTGCGCCGGTCGCGCCCCGATCGACGCCGATCGGGATCACGCGCGTGCGGCTCGATACGCAGGCGGGGCCGATCACGCTGGCGCTCGATGGCCGGCATGCGCCGCGCACGGTCGCCAACTTCCTCCAGTATGTCGATGACGGGCGGCTCGACGGCACGACCTTCTACCGCGCCGCCCGGGCGAAGGGGCGCGGTGCCGGCGGCTTCATCGAGGGCGGGATCGGCTCCGATCCGCGCCGCGCGCTGCCGCCCGTGCCGTTGGAGCCCACCAGTCGCACGGGGCTGCACCATGGCGACGGCGCGGTGTCGATGGCGCGGTTCACGCCCGATTCGGCGACGGCGAACTTCTCGATCCTGGCCGGCGCGTCGCCGTCGATGGACGCGCATGGCCGTGATCCCGGCTTCGCGGTGTTCGGCCGCGTCGTGGACGGCATGGCCGTGGTGAAGCGCATCCTGGCGCAGCCGGCGGCGGGCGGCGTGGGGGTGATGAAGGGCCAGATGCTGACGCGGCCCGTGACCATCGTCCACGCGGCGCGGCTGGACGGAAGCGCGCGGCCGACGGGCCTGCCCAAGCCGTGGACGATCGGGCTTCGGTGACCGATACGATTCCAAAGCCGTTCGTGCCGAACGAAGTCGAGGCACCCGCGCGAGGTCACATGTCCCTCGACCACGCTCGGGACGAACGGAGATTGACGACATGAATACCGCCTTCATCACCGGCGCCACCGCCGGCATCGGCGCGGCCGCCGCACGGCGCTTCGTCGCGGGCGGCTGGCGCGTGATCGCGACCGGGCGCCGC
>NZ_CAHJWX010000379.1 GCF_903643065.1 Sphingomonas bacterium
TCGCGGCGGTGGAGGCGTGGACATGACGCGGTGGCTGGCGGCGCTGCTCCTGCTCGGCGCCGCGCCCTCGCCCGACGCGGCGCGGTGGGGGGGCGAGGCGGCGCGTATTCGCATCACGCGCGACGATTGGGGCATCGCGCACGTCCATGGCGTGAGCGACGCCGACGCGGTGTTCGGCGCGAGCTATGCGCAGGCGGAAGACGATTTCCCGCGGATCGAGGCCAATTACCTGGCGGCGCTGGGGCGCACGGCGGAGGCCGACGGCGAGCAGGCGATCTGGGCGGACCTGCGCCAGCGGCTATGGGTCGATCCGGCGGCGCTGCGGCGCGACTGGGCGGGCGCGCCGGGGTGGCTGCGGGCGCTGACGCAGGCGTGGGCGGACGGGCTCAACTATTATCTCGCGATGCACCCGGACGTGCACCCGCGCGTGCTGACGCGGTTCGAGCCGTGGATGGCGCTGTCGTTCACCGAAGGCTCGATCGGCGGCGACATCGAGAAGGTGGACCTCGCCAGGCTCGCCGCCTTCTATGGGGGCGGCCCGGCGCTGGCGCTCGCGCGGCCCCGCGACGAGACGGAGCCGAGCGGGTCGAACGGCATCGCGATCGGCCCCGGGCTGAGCGCGAGCGGCCACCCGCTGCTGCTGATCAACCCGCACACCAGCTTCTTCTTCCGCTCCGAGCTGGGGATGGCGAGCGACGCGGGGCTGCACGCCTATGGCGCGAGCACCTGGGGGCAGTTCTTCCTCTATCAGGGGTTCAACGAGCGGCTGGGTTGGATGCACACCACCTCCGGCGTCGACAGCGTCGACGAGTTCGCCGAAAAACCGGTCGAGACCCGGGCCGGGCCGCCGGCGTACCAGCGCGGCGCGGCGATCGCGCGGATGACGGCGACGCCGATCACGATCGCGTACCGCACGCCCGACGGCGGGCGGGCGACGCGGACGTTCCGGACCTTCGCGACCGTCCACGGCCCGATCACGCGCATCGAGGGCGGCCGGTGGATCGCGACCGCGCTGATGTGGAAGCCGGTGGCGGCGCTGGAGCAGAGCTGGCTGCGCACCACCGCGCGGACGCAGGCCGCGTACCTGAAGGTCGCGGCGCTGCGGGCCAACTCGTCCAACAACACCGTCTATGCCGACGCGGACGGGCATATCGCGCTGTTGCACCCGCAATTCGTGCCGATGCGCGACGACCGGCTCGATTATCGCCATCCGGTGGACGGCAGCGATCCGGCGGCGGACTGGCGGGGCCTGACGCCGATGGCGAAGCTGCCGCAAGTCCGCGATCCGCGCGCCGGGTGGCTGTACAATTCCAACGACGCGCCGTGGCGCGCGGCGGGCGCGGACAGTCCGGAGCAGGCGGCGTTCCCGCGCTACATGGACCAGGCGGGCGCCAATTTCCGGGGCGACCACGCCACCGCGCTGCTGGGCCGGGCACGCGCGCTGGACGAGCGGGGCTTGCGCGCGATCGCCTTCGACTCCTGGATGCCGATGTTCCTGCCGCTGATCGAGCGGCTGCGCGACTGGTTCGGGACGCATCCCGACGAGGCGAGGCGGGTGGCGGCGCCGTGGGCGCTGCTCACGCGCTGGGACGATCGCTGGTCGGCCGGGTCGACCGCGACGACGCTGGCGAACTACTGGGCCGCCGAGCTGCTCGACGCCGCGCGGCACGCGGGCGGGCCGGGCAACGTCTATAATCGCATCCGCGCGATGCCGGCGGCGGACGTGTTCGCGGGGCTGGAGCGCGGCGCGGACAAGGAGCGCGCCGCCTGGGGCTCGCTGGACGTGCCCTGGGGAAAGGTGAACTGCTTCCAGCGCAACGACGCGGCGATTGAGCAGCGCTTCAGCGACGATGGCCCCTGCCTTTCCGTTCCCTTCGCCTCGGCCAATTGGGGCAGCCTCGCCTCGTTCGGCGCACGGCCCTATCCGGGCACGCGGCGCTGGTATGGGACGAGCGGCAACAGCTTCGTCGCGATCGTCGAGTTCGGCCCGCGCGTGCGGGCGTGGTCGGTGACGGCAGGCGGCGAGAGCGGGCATCCGGGCGACCCGCACTTCACCGACCAGGCGGGGCATTATGCGGCGGGGGACCTCAAGCCGGTATATTTCTGGCCGGACGAGCTGGCGGGGCATGTGGAGCGGACATATCGGCCTGGGGAGGAGGCAATAGGCAGCAGGCAATAGGCATCAGAAGAGCAGCATTGCCTCATTGCCTATTGCCTATTGCCTATCGCCCCCCGCGTCCCCGACAGAACGCCCATGACCAAACACCCCGACCACGACGACCAGATCGCCGACCTGCAGCTCCACCTCGTCCGCTGGCAGCAGGCGGCGCAGGCGTCGGGCGAGCGGACCGTGCTGGTGCTGGAGGGACGCGACGGGGCGGGCAAGGACGGCGCGATCAAGCGGATCACCGAGCATCTGAGCCCGCGCGCGACGCGCGTCGTGGCGCTGCCCAAGCCGTCCGATCGCGAGCGGACGCAGTGGTTCTTCCAGCGCTATGTCGCGGCGCTGCCGGCGGCGGGCGAACTCGTGATCTTCAACCGCTCCTGGTACAACCGCGCGGGCGTCGAGGTGGTGATGGGCTTCTCCAGCCCCGCCGAACAGGCCGAGTTCCTGCGCGACGCGCCCGACTTCGAGCGGATGCTGGTGGAAAGTGGCATCCGGCTGGTCAAGATCTGGCTCGACATCTCCAAGGACGAGCAGAAGGCGCGGCTCGACGAACGCCGCGACGATCCGCTCAAGGCGCTCAAGGTCAGCGACCTGGACGCGGTGGCGCAGACGAAATGGGCGGATTACTCCGCCGCGCGCGACCTGATGCTCCAGCGGACCTCCACGCCGCTCGCGCCCTGGACGTGCGTGGCGACCGACAAGAAGCCCAAGGCGCGCATCGCGGTGATGCGCCACCTGCTGCGCATCGCCGCGCCGCCGGCGATCGCGGCGGACGTCAAGGCGCCGGACCCCGACGTGCTGTTCACCTTCGACACGGCGGCGTGTGCCGACGGGCGATTGTTCGCCTAATTCCTCCCCGGCACGGGGAGGGGAACCGCCGGCGGAGCCGGTGGTGGAGG
>NZ_CAHJWX010000380.1 GCF_903643065.1 Sphingomonas bacterium
AGGCGTCTATGATCACAGAGATGGCGCTTGCCGATACCGCCGGCACGGAAGCGCGCGCGCTACGCGCGTTCTGGATACTCGTCGCGCGATATTCCGGCGGTCTCGCTCTCGGTCTTCTGGCGAAGGGCGGCGTGACGCTGTCCGGCGGCATTCTCAAACGGATCGTCGCGTTCCTGGACCCGAAAGAATTCCGTCGCGCCTTCGACGATCAGGCGCCGCTTGGCGCGCTTGTCGCGAAGATACCGGTACGACTGGTGACCGATGACAGCAGCGTCCAGGACGGCCTTGCCGCGCTCGCCGCGAACCCCCGCCGCTTCATGATCGATTACCCTGCGCGTTTGTGGTGCTGATCAGGCCGCGTGGGGCGTCGCGACGACGTGCGGCTGCTCCCGGTCGACGCCCTGTCGCCGCACGCCGGCCAGCCCCGCCGCCATTTCGACGAGGCGGCGCTGGAGGAACTGACGCAGTCGATCGCCGCGCGCGGCATGATCCAGCCGATCATCGTCCGCTCGCGTCACGGCGGGTACGAGATCGTGGCGGGCGAGCGGCGGTGGCGGGCGGCGCAGCGTGCCCGGCTCGCCGAGGTGCCGGTCGTCGTGCGCGACTATGACGATTCGGAAACGCTCCAGATCGCGCTGCTGGAGAACATCCAGCGCCAGGACCTGAACGCGATCGAGGAGGGGCGCGCGTACCAGCGGCTGGCGGACGAGTTCGGCCACAAGCAGGACGAGATCGCGCGCACCGTCCACAAGTCGCGCAGCCACATCGCCAACCTGCTGCGCCTGCTCGACCTGCCGGAACCGGTGCAGGACCGGGTGGTCGACGGCTCGCTCAGCATGGGTCACGCCCGCGCGCTGCTGGGCGCCGCCGACGTGGAGCAACTGGCCGAACGGGTGGTGACGCAGGGGCTGTCGGTGCGCGATACCGAGAAGCTCGTCCGCGCCGCGAAGGGCCGCGCGCGACCGGGCCAGCCACCGGCGCGGCGCGCGGCGACGGACGACCCCGCCGACCCGCACGCGGACGTAGCGGCGCTGGAACAGCAGCTGGCGGACATGCTGGGCGTGCCGGTGACGATCGCGCTGTCGGACGCGGGCGGGACGCTGACCCTGTCCTACGCCACGCTCGACCAGCTCGACATGCTGTGCCAGCGATTGAGCGGCGAGGGGATCTGACGGGACCCGTCGGCCCGGCCGGCCGCGGGTCGCACCGCCGATATACCCCGCAAGAGCCATGATGGGCCATTTATTCAAATGGTGGGACGTGCAGACATAGGTTTACAACCGATAGCAGCTAAACACTGCCGTCATTTCGGGCAAACCTCACGTCAGGCGAGATCTTCATGTTCCAATACGGTTCCACGTCGGCGGTCATCCCCGCATCGCCCGCGCTACATCCCGGTTTCGCGGCCGATCCGTCAACGGCCCGCGCCGTGCCGGCGCGGCCGGGCAAGCGCGCGCTGGCCGAGCGCGCGATCGAGGAGCGGCTGGGATCGGCGATGCTGACGGTCGCGAACCTGTGCCGCTGGACCGGCATGTCGCGTTCCTCGCTGTACCGGCTGTTCGACGCGGACGGCGGCGTTCAGGCCTATATCCGCGACCAGCGGCTGGCGCGGGTCGCCGAAGAACTGCGGGTCGCGACCGCCGGCCGGGTCGCCGACATCGCCGAGCGGTGGGGGTTCTGCGACGCCGCCTATCTGGCGCGCGTGTTCCGGGAGGTGCATGGCGTGACGCCCAGCGCCTATCGCGCCCGCCACGCGGGCTGAGGACGACGCCTCTCGCTGGGCCGGCGCGTTACGCCATGTGGAACGTCTTGGTCGCCAGATGCGCGGCGACGCCCTCCGGGCCGTCCTCGGAGCCGTAGCCTGAGTCCTTGGTCCCCCCGAACGGGCTGTCGACCCAGGACAGGCGGACGGTGTTGACCGCGATCATCCCGGCCTCGATCGCGTCGCCCAGCAGGTTCTGCCGGCGGCCGTTCTCGGTGAAGCAATAGGCGGCGAGGCCATAGGGCAGGCGGTTCGCCTCCGTGATCGCCTCCTCCACCGTCTCGAACGGGTGCAGCAGCGCCAGCGGCCCGAACGGCTCGTCGTTCATCGCGCGCGCGGCCAGCGGCACGTCGGCGAGCACGGTCGGCTCGTGGAAGAACCCGCCGCCGGACGCCCGGCCGTTCCCGCCGGCGAGCACGCGCGCGCCGATGCTGCGCGCGTCCTCCACCATCGCCGCGATCGCGTCCGGGCGGCGCGCGTTGGCCATGGGACCCATCTGGATGCCCTTCTCCAGTCCCGGGCCGATCCGCAGCGCGCGCGTCCGTTCCGCGAAGCCGGCCGCGAACGCATCGTAGATGCCGCGCTGGACGTGGAAACGGGTGGGGGCGATGCACACCTGGCCCGCGTTGCGGAACTTGGCGGCGACCAGCGTGTCGATCGTCCTGTCGAGGTCGCAGTCGTCGAACACCAGCACGGGGCCGTGGCCGCCGAGCTCCATCGTGGTCGCCATCAGCGACCCCGCCGCGAGCGTCGCCAGATGCTTGCCCACCGGCACCGATCCGGTGAAGCTGAGCTTCCGGGTCACGGGCGAGGCGAGCAGGTGGCGCGAGACGGTGTCGGGCGTCCCGAACACGCATTGCGCGACATCGCCGGGCAGCCCGGCATCCTGGAAACAGCGCATGACCTCGCAGGCCGACCCGGCGGTCTCCTCGCTGGGCTTGATGATGATCGCGCAACCGGCGGCGAGCGCGGGCGCGAGCTTGCGCACCACGTTCATGATCGGGAAGTTCCACGCGCAGAACGCCGCGACGACGCCGACCGGCTGGTGCAGCACCAGGCTGCGCGTGCCGGCGGGACGCGGCAGGACCCGGCCCTGGACACGCAGGCCCTCCGCGGCGTGATAGTCGAGCAGCGCCGCCGCATACAGCGCCTCGCCCTTTGCCTCGCCGAACGGCTTGCCCTGTTCTAGCGTCGCGATCCGCGCGAGGTCGCCCGCGCGCTCGCGGATCAGGCCCGCGGTCTTCTGGAGCAGGCCGGCGCGGACCTCCGGCGCGGTCGCGCGCCACGCCCTGAAACCG